>JACQUW010000280.1 GCA_016210115.1 Deltaproteobacteria bacterium
GCATTGCCTTGGCCACTACTTCCACCTCCGAAGAAGATAACCGCCTGTTGTCTATCGCTTCCAACTTCCTCTCCTTACTCGCCCCCTATTCTACACTAAACTCAAGGCGGGTAAGTGTCTCATTCATATTGGCAGAGAGGGTGGGACCGATTACCGGTTTGGCAGGGTAATAGCCGATATTGGGATCTTATGTCAATTTAAAAGTTGGCGGGGGACGGCGGTTAGGCCAGGGATTTAGAAAAAAGAACAATGTCCCTTTTCCGTTCCTGCGCTAACACAACATCCTTTTTTTTCCTCGTCGGCAACGGGCCGGCGCTAAACAGTGGCGGGCGCAGCGCATGCCCGGTTCGGCATAAAAAACCGGGTCCTTTCGAGAACTTCTTTCAGCGGGCAGGGCTTTTGAATAAATTCCAGGACGCCTTCATTGAACAGGCTCTCCCGGATATCAGGAGCCAAATAGCCGCTAAGCACGATGACCTTAACGCGCGGATTCAAAGCCCTGAGCTTGTGAAAGACCGCCTCGCCGCTCAAGCCGGGAAGACCCAGGTCCAGCAGCACAATGTCGATTTGTCCTCCGTATCTTTCATACAGCCTGATCGCTTCCTCGCCGTCGTGTGCGGCGTGCACGTGAAAGCCCTCTTCTTCGGCTGACAGTTTCATCAGTTTCAGCAGAGATGCCTCATCATCGACGATCAAAATAGTTTTCCCGGCGCTCAAAAGCTCTCCGCGCGTTTTCGGTGGCAGGCTCAACGGCATCGCCTGTTCAGCGGCGAGTGGAAGGTAAACCTTAAAGGTAGTTCCGCGTCCTTTCTCGCTCTCAACCTCAATAAAACCGTTATGGGCCTGAATAATTCCATAGGCCACCGAAAGACCCAGGCCGGTTCCACGTTTCAGTTCCTTCGTCGTGAAAAAGGGCTCAAAAACGCGCCGCAGGGTCTCTTCATCCATTCCGGTTCCCGTATCCGAGATTGCAATGACCACGTAGTGAGCCGTCGTTGCTTCGCCATCGCCATCGAAACCGTCCCTCGCGCCCGCCGAAGTTCGGATCGTGAGCGTCCCGCCAGCCGGCATCGCATCTCTCGCATTAAGACAGATGTTCAAGAGCACCTGTTCGAGCTGATTGGGGTCGGCCTGGATGAGCGGCAGCCCGGAGGCGAGGTCAAGAACGAACTCAATCCCTTTTGGAAATACCGCTCGGCTCATGTCCAACGTCTCGCGCACAAGAGTATTGGTCTCGGCCGGCTTTTGGTCAGGGCTGGACTTGCGCGCAAAGGCGAGCATCTGCTTGACGATCTTCGACCCCCGTTCGGCGGCCTCCAAGATTGTGGTCGCGCTTTCAATTGCGTCCGGATGCTTGGCTTCCGCCGAGAGCAGCTCAGCATAGCCTGTAATGATCTGCAGAATGTTACTGAAATCATGGGCGATGCCGCCGGTGAGCGTGCCGATCGCCTCCATCTTCTGTGATTGCCGGAGCTGCTGCTGGAGCTTCTCGCGATCGGCAAAGCTTCGTGACAGCTCCTCGTTCATCTTGGCCAGTTCGGCGGTTCGCTCCACGACCCGCTTCTCCAGGTCTTCACTGAACTTTTTAAGTCGCTCTTCGCTCTCGCGCAGCGCCTGCTCGGCCCGCTTGCGCTCGGTGATGTCGTTGAACACCACCACCAATCCGGTGACCTTGCCGGCCACACCGCGTATCGCCGAGACGCTGTAGGTGACGGGGAACAACGTTCCATCTTTGCGGATGAACACGTCCTCGTGGTTCAGCAGCCGTCGCCCCCAGTGGAGGACTTGGAAACCGGCGCACTCCTCGGCGGGAAACACTGTGCCGTCGGGGCGATGATGGTGCGTCACGTCGTGCATCTTCTTGCCGCGCAACTCGGCGAAGCTCCAGCCGAGTAGCTGCTCGGCTGCCGGATTCATCGACGTGACCACGCCGTGCTCATCCAGCGTGTAGAGTCCCTCGCCGATGCTGTTCATGACGGCTTCATCGAAAGCGGCGGCGCGGCGCAGTTCGTCTTCCATCCGCTTGCGCTCCGTGGTCTCCCACGCCGTGTTCAAGATTCCCCAGCTTTCGTCGCCGGGCAGGCGCACGCGATGCAGCGACCAACTGAAGTGCGCCGGCTCAAGGGAACCATGGGGCTGCCGACGTATCATGTTCAATTCGTCAGTGACGCGGTGCGGCTCTCCGGTCGTCAGAACCTTGCGGCATAGTTCCCCGAAGTCTTGCCCTGTCTCAGGCCATAGTTCGTCGAGCGTCTTACCCACCATCTCCTTCCACGGGGCGATAGCGTGGTATGCTGGGTTGACCAATTGCAATCGCAGATCACTGCCGCGAATGAGGCTCACGGCAGCGGGTATGTAGTTGACCGCAGTTTCAAGCAGTTGACGGTGCGCCTTGAGCGCTTCCTCCGCGCGCTTGCGCATCAAGGCCGCGACGATCGCGATGGAGAGCGTTTCGAGGTCTTCCCGGTTGGACTCCGTGTAGCCGCCTTCTTTGTTAGCGACCGAGATCACGCCGGTGATTCGGTCGCCTTGCTTCAGGGTCACGCCCAGGTAGGAGGTCAGAGGCGGATGTCCTTCGGGTGTGCCGACTCTGTCCGGGTGGCTGGCGGGGTCGTTCGCGATCACGGAGCGACCTTCCCGCACGACCTTGCCGAAAATTCCACGCACGGGAATATGCTTGAGTAGCATCGGCGCCTTAGTGTTGGGCATTTCGCAAGCTGCCCAACCCGGGTTGCTTATCGCTATGGCGTCGAGCGTGCCTTCAGCGTTCAGCTCGTCGATAAAACCGAACTTGCTGCCTGTAATCTCCTCCGCCACTTTCAGACAGGTCCGCCCGAGTTCGTCTTCCGTGTCGCACGTGATCGCCTCTCTGAAGATCGTGCTGATGCCGTTCTGAACACGATGGAGGCGCAATTCTCGCAGCGGGCCCTGCACGCCCGCTACCACTAGCGCTCGATAGAGGAAGCCGTAGGCGATCACCTTGTAGCCGTGCCCGAGCACCTGAAACAGATCGTGCGGGGCCGCATAAATCGCGAAGTAACCCTCGCTCAGGATCGACACGGCGACCGCCGCGAACAACGCGATATCGGCGCTTGAGCGGGAACGCCTGGCTCGTCGATAAAACACCACCGCCGGAATCGCGAGCGCGGCGATGATAAGGTATTCCGCCCCGACCTTGACCGGAGTGAGCCCGGAATCTTCAACGAAGAAGCGCGGCAACCACGCCTGATGGAAAAGGCCGATCCAATATACGGAGGCGGTGAGCCCCAGAAAGACGGCCAGCGCGACATACTGCGATGCCGGCCTGCGCAACGGCGCTTCGGGCCAGAGTGCGGCGAGGTTCAGCCCCGCGGCTGCCGTCAGGCGCGCCGCAAGCCAGAACGTGATCCCCTTATCCGGGCTCGATGGCGTTACGAAATCCGGCATGTGGGAGACCGAGAGCATGTGAGCAAAATCCAACAGGCCCGTGGCGAGCATCGCGCATGCCAGGAGCAGAAGCCCGGCCGAGTGCTCGGCGCGGTAAGCATTCCACATCACGCCGAAAATCGCGATCGACACGACGATCGAGAATGTCTCGGCGAACATGTGAAACGGAAGATAGCCCGCCAGACCCCCGAACAGATCCCGTGGAATAACGAGGCACGCTGCCAGCGATAGCGCCCCCAATGCGATAGCGATTTTTCCCGGGGAAAATAGAGGGGTCGGAAGTCTTTTCATGAGTTTTGGGTAAGCCGCGGCAGGTCATACGCAATATCTATGCCCGCAGCCAAAACGAATGTCGGCACCGAAAAGAGGCGGTTTTTTCTTCTGATTTGACATCAAGAGAGCCGGGGCGCCAAACCGTTTCCCTGGTAAGAGAAATTTCTAAAATTCATTCCTAAAAAATTGAAAATTTGGAGAAGAGGGGGGATATCCGTAATTTCTTGCGTTGCCCGTGGGGTGCCGCTATCGTGGCCGCCATGCAACCGACGGCTCGCGCCCGTTTCCCAACCCGTCCTGACCCGGCGCGCAGGCGGTTTATCCAGGTTTCAGTTCTTCGACCCGAAGACCATAGGCTCGGGCGGCTCTGCATTGACGCTCGTCGGCGGAAACAAACAATTGAGCCGACCACTCCGCCGCGCCGGCTATATGTAGGGCATCCGCAGAGCGCAAACGCCAGTGCTCAAGCAATTCCACGGATCGAGCGATTACCTGGTCAGTCATTCCGATCACACTCGCGTCCTCAAGATCCAAAATCAATGCCCTCTTGGCATCCGCGTATTGGTTTTTTGATAGCCGGCGTTCGCGCCGGCGGCGGCACAGAGCAGAGATGACTTCGGGAAGGCAGATCACGGAGACGCCCAATGCTGCTGCAAAAGATAGGATCGCTTCAACTCGTTCGCTCCCCTTCTCTTCGACGTACCGTTTAGCCAGAGCGGAGGAATCGAAGAAGACATTCAACGTGATTTCCGCCTTTCTTCAACAATCGCCTTGCTCAGTGAGGCGCCCGGTCTGACGAGCCGCAAACCGGGACGTTTCCATGATGGCGTTTTTTCGTCAGTTTCCGCCGGAACAATCTTGGCGATCGCTTTGCCGTGGCGGAGCACCCGAACGGTTTCGCCCTTTTCCACAAGACTTAAAACCTCTGAGGCTTTTTTTCGGAACTCGGTGAATGAAAGGCTTTTCATACCCACCTCAAACGTGAGATGATTATACAAAAATGTACATTACTGGACACTGATGTGCAAGCCATACTACAAAGAGACGAATGAACGTGGCGGAGAATGAAGTTGAGGGAGTAGGAGGCGGAGCGGAACAAAGGACATTCCTAATTTCTTGACTTGCCCATGGAGCGCTCCCTGGTGACCGGTAGGCCACGGACGGCAGGCGAAAGATCTCAGCGAAATTCCAGAATCTGAATACCAAGCGATTTCGCAACGAAATTGTTTGTCGGCGCCTTCTCGGAGGGACATGCCGAGATCGCTAGAAGCAAATCCATTTCCTCACGCAGGTGGATTCCATTTACCTTTCCCAGGCTTGAAGATAGGTCCGGTAGGTCTCATCGAGGTCATCGACATTGGCCATTCGAGTATACTTGCTGATCATCCGTTTGCTCTGGTTTCGCATCCGTGCGGGCAATCTTAAGCCCTTCAAGATAGCCTTCCAGATATCGCTTTGCCCGATCCGGCTGTTCCCTCAAATGTCCTCTCGTGGTCGCGAGCGCCACGTGAATCATCGGCACTTTTTTCGGTAATGGCGTTCCCGATCTGAACCGTTGACCCTGCCGCTCATATCCTTTATATGGGGGAAGTGCTCGAATCCGGGTTTGGTGCAAATGAGAAGACCGTCGCTCCGAAACCTGGAGACACTAAGGAAGGAGGAACGGTTACGGCTACGGAATTGACATTAGATGAGGTGCTTCAGATATTGAATCTGATAGAAAAATCAGACGTCGACTTCCTGCAACTGGAAGTTGGGGACCTGAAGCTGACGCTGCGGAGAGGGGGCGCAGAGGGAGCTTTAACCGGAACCCAAGAAACCCTTCGTCCCAGGGGTTCTTCAACGGCGAGCCGACCGGAAATCAGCACGGAACAAAAGCCGGCCGGAAGAGAAGCCCAGGCTCTCACTCCGGAGGCGACGGCCGCGGCCGAGGGCACTGTGCCGATCCTGGCCCCGATGGTGGGGACCTTTTACACGACTCCAGAACCTGGAGCACCTCCCTTTGTTCAGGCCGGCAGTCGTGTCGATGAGAACACGACGGTGGGGCTGATCGAAGTCATGAAGGTTTTTAACACCGTCAAGGCCGGAGTTCGCGGTGTTATCGCAAACGTTTACGTCCAAAGCGGCCAATTTGTCGAGTACAACCAGACGCTGTTCCTGGTTAAGCCGGATAACCCATCTTTTGAGGGTCCCTCTCAGTGACGATTTCTCGCGTCCTGGTTGCTAACAGAGGGGAGATTGCAGTCCGTGTCATAAGAGCCTGTCAGGCTTTAGGTCTCGAATCCGTGGTCGCAGTTTCGGACGCGGATCGCGACACCCTCGCCGCGCGCATGGCAACTCGGGCTGTCTGCATCGGACCGGCGCGTCCCGCAGAGAGTTATCTGAAAGTAGAGGCGATCATCGCCGCTGCGCTGGGCACGCGCTGCGATGCCGTGCACCCCGGATATGGTTTTCTCGCCGAACACCCGGGGATTGTGGAGGCGTGCGAAAAGCACGGTCTCACGTTCATCGGGCCCCGGCTCGAGAGCGTCCGCGAGATGGGCAATAAGCTGCTGGCTCGGAAGATTGCCGCAAGCCACGGCATCCCCGTGGTACCGGGCTCCCAGAAAGTTCAGGCGCTCGACGGCGCTCTCCGGGCCGCTGAAGAGCTTGGATTCCCCATTCTGATCAAGGCCGCTGGAGGAGGCGGAGGGCGGGGAATGAAGATTGTCTCGGATCCCGGGGACCTGCGCCACGCATTGGAAACCGGGGCGGCCGAAGCCCGGATCGCCTTCGGCGATGAAGCGCTTTACATCGAGCGCTACGTCGCCAATGCGAGGCACATCGAGGTCCAGGTCCTGGGCGATAAGTTCGGAAACGTCGTTCACCTGGGAGAGCGCGACTGCTCGTTGCAGCGCCGGTATCAGAAGGTTATCGAAGAGTCCCCCGCATATTCAATAACCCAAGCTCTCAGAGAGCGCATTTGCGAGACCGCAGCGACGCTGGCAAGAAAAATGGAGTACGAGAACGCCGGCACCGTGGAGTTTCTCGTAGATCAGGACACTGGCGCATTTTATTTTCTTGAAATGAACACGCGGATTCAGGTTGAGCATCCTGTAACCGAAATGGTCACGGGGATCGACCTGGTGAAAGAGCAGATTCGAGTCGCAGACGGCCGGCGCCTCGGATTCACGCAGGGAGAGGTGCGTTTTTCAGGCCACGCAATCGAATGTCGCATCAACGCGGAGTCGGCGCGACACGGGTTTCGTCCTTCCCCCGGTCCGATGATCGAATGGAGCCCTCCTGAAGGGCCCGGCGTGCGCGTTGATACCCATTGTTTTCCCGGATATCTGGTGCCGCCTTTCTACGACTCCCTTCTCGCGAAGCTTCTTACACACGGCGCCTCCCGGCAGGAGGCCGTGGAGCGGATGCACCAGGCGCTCGCGACGTTTCGAGTGACGGGCGTGGAGACGAATATTCCATTTCTGCGCTACCTGTTGAATCAAAGAGGCTACGAAACAGGAGATGTCAATACCCGCTGGCTCGAAGCTCAAGCGGAGGCTTTTCTCACCCGATGACCACCCACGTTCGTTTCGTCGACACCACGGTTCGCGACGGGCAACAGAGCCTCTGGGCCTATGGCATGAGGACCGGGATGATGGTCCCTGTGGCGGGCCTGCTTGATAGCGCGGGCTTCGATGCCATTGAGCTCGGCACGCCCATGGAAATCAGGAAGTGCGTGCGCGAGCTGCGCGAGAATCCATGGGAGCGCCATCGCCTCATGGCCCGCGGGATCAAAAAAACACCGCTCCGAGCGATCCACGGCTCGTTCAGCGAGTTTGAAATCTTTCCGCCTTCCGTGCACCAGCTCTGGGACGAGTGCGTTGTTGCCATCGGATTTCGCCAGGTTCGGATCTCCGACTGCTGGAACGATCCAGCGCAATGGCGATGGCGGGTCCAACAAGCAAGAAAAGCCGGACTCGACCCGATCGTTAATCTGATTTTCTCCGTCTCGCCCAGGCACACCGATGAATACTACGCCCGCAAGGCAAGGGAGGCGGCGGCGCTCAAGGTTTTTCGCATCTGCCTGAAAGACCCCGGCGGGCTGCTTACGCCGGAGCGCACGCGAGACCTCGTCCCCGTGGTTCTTGGGAGCAGCGGCGGAATTCCAGTGGAGCTCCACACCCACTGCACGACGGGATTGGGACTTTTGTGCTGCCTGGAAGCGATCCAGGGCGGAATCACGATCATCAACACGGCTATTCCTCCTTTGGCGGAGGCCTCCTCCAATCCGTCTGTTTTTGACGTGGCGAAAAACGCGCGCTCTCTCGGCTTTGATCCTGTCATGAATGAAGATCCTGTTCAGTCCATCGCCGGCCATTTCGATCACATCGCAAAGCGGGAAGGATTTCCGATGGGTATGCCGGTGGAATATGATCATTACCAGCTTATCCACCAGGTTCCCGGCGGGATGATCTCAAACCTGCGTCACCAGCTTTGCCGGGTTGGAATGGAGTCGCGGCTTTCGGAAACGCTCGAGGAGGCCGCGCGGGTCCGCGAGGAGTTCGGCTATCCGATCATGGTAACTCCGCTGTCGCAATTCGTGGGAAGCCAGGCGGCGATCAATGTGATCGTCGGCGAGCGCTACAGGCAAGTCACCGATCAAGTCATCAAGTACGCTTTGGGATTCTGGGGGAAGGAAGGAGCAGCCTTGATGGATCCCGAAGTCAAAGACAGGATTCTAAGCAGCCCCCGGGCGAAGGAGCTCGCGCTTTGGGAGCCGCCTCAGACATCCCTAAAAGAACTCCGGGAGAAGCTGGGCGGGCCGGGTGTTTCTGATGAAGATCTGTTGCTCCGTTTCTTTGCCGGCGCGGATCACGTCAAAGCCATGCGCGCCGCGGGTCCTTATAAGAGAGACGCAGACTCCCCCTCTTCTCTCACCCATCTGATCGAGGAGCTCCTCAAACAAAAAACGCACCGGCAGGTCAGTATCCAGAAAGCGGGGTTTTCCGTTCGTCTCGAGAAGAGAGCGGAGAAAATTTCGCACGACTAGAGTGAAAGGAAAAAATATCACCCTCCCCTTAATCCCCTGAAGCTGTGAAAAAATTCGAATCCCCTTCCGTCCCCCTTTTTCAAAGGGCGATTCCTCGGGGGCGTAAACTTTCGGCCGCGGCCGAGTGACTCATCTCGGGAATACACCTGGATTGACAGAAAACTTCGACGTGGTATTGTGATCATGATCACTCCAACGGTGCTTCATGTCACTTGACTCTAAGCACATCTATAACCTCTTCTTGCTCAACCTGGTGCTTCAGCTCTTCGACGGCCTCGCAACATATCAGGGAATCAAATTGGGTTGGGAGGAGGCGAATCCGCTCTTGGTTCTTGGGTTTGATGCGCTGGGGGTTGGGCCCGCGTTGCTGCTTTTTAAAGCGAAGGCATGCGGGCTGCTATTCCTGCTGCATCGGCTGGCTCCGGCTCCGATGCTTATCCTGGTATTGAGTGTTCTCGCCGGCGCGTATGCTCTGCTCTCGTTTTTTCCCTGGCTGATTTTGCTATCGGGTTTACTCAATTGAGCGCCGCATAAGCGGTGTCTCTCATCCCCCACTTTAGCGCTAATCCTGAACCCAACCTCTTTTCGGGTCGTTCTCGTTTGCGGGGGAGCAGGCGCCGGGGAATTGACGCAAAGATATCAAAGGATTCAGGCTCCTTTTCTCTTTGCACTTCGGCATGCTTACAAGCTGAATTTTATTTTGAAGACAAACTTAGCTATCGAGACGGCCGCGATCAAGACAATCAGATAAATTACCCCGCCCGCTGCGGCCTCCGCCCACTGCCCCACTCTGAAGTATTCGAACAGAGTGACAGGGCCGTACTCCATTCCGGGCGCTGTCAGCAAGACGGCGACATCGACGTTTCGAATCGCCTCGATGAAGATATAGAAGAGCGCGCCGGCCACCGACGGCTTCAATAGGGGAAGCGTCACCTTAAAAAAGACGTGTCTCCATCTCGCCCCATGAACCCACGCGGCTTCGTCCAGTTCCTTATGGATGCTGACAATCGCGCCGGAAGCGTTTCTGAATGCATAGGGAAAATACGCCACGAACAGCCCGGCCCCAAGTGCCCAGAGCGTGTTGTAAAGCGGCGTCCCGAGGAACACGATGACAAGACCGACCGAGAGCACCAGAGGAGGGAAAGCCAGCGGCATGGTTCCGATGAACTCAAAGATCTTTGTCCCGTAGACTTTCGTTCTGTAAATAGTGAACGCGACGACAATCGCAGTCATAACCGTGACGACGGCAATGCATATCGCAAGAACAAGAGAGTTGTAGAACCCGGTCACGAAGCTCGGGTGGTTCATAACCCTGGAATAATTCGAGAGATCCAGGTTCGCCGGAAATGCCATGAACGTCTCATAGTCGTAGTAAGGGATCAGAGACGTCACGATCAGCACCACGAAAGGCACCGCGATTCCGACCAGAAAATAGGCGAAGACCGCGAGAAACGTCGCATATTTCCATTTACCGATATCGATGACTTTGACCCGATAACCCTTGCCCGTGATTGTGGCGTATCGCTCTGAGAATCGCGTCGCGCGAACGTAAAAGATAAGCACCAGGATCGAGATGAAGACCAATATGGAGCTGTAAGCGGTAGCAAGGCCCGGGCTGAATTCTATGGACATGGAGTCGTAGACTTTGGTAACGAATACGTGAATCCCCGCCGGACTTCCCTGCAAGACCGGAGTCTCAAAGGAACGGATAGCGCGCAAAAAATTCAGTACCAGGGCGGACAGAAACGCTGGAAACGCCAGCGGAAATGTGATTTTCAGCATCGTGCCCACGGGCTTGCTTCCGGCAATGTAGGCGCTCTCCTCCAGCGACGGATCGAAACTGAGAAAAACGGGCAACAGGAACAAATATCCCAGAGGGACACAGGCCAGGCCGAATACCCAGATCATTGCGGATAAGGAAAACGCGTTAAAAATCTGCTCCTGGATTCCGAAATTCTCGTGCAGGAAATTGTTAAGGATGCCGGATTTGGGAGCGAGCAGAAGAATCCACGCGATATTCTTCATGATCGGAGGCATCAGGATCGGATAGAGAGGCATTAACTCGACCAAAGCCTTACCCGGCGTGTTGGTCCGCGCCACGATCCAGGCCAGCAGCGCCCCGACCACCGTGCCCAGCAGCGCAGATCCCAGACCGTACAGAAACGAGTTGCCCATCATGGGCACGATCTTAGGATCGCTCAGCACCCGGAGGTAGTTTTCTCCGGTGAAGCCGACAAACGCAGCCAGCCGCGTGGTAGTCACGCTCCGGAACAGAACAACGAGGATAGGGGTGATAATCAGGGATGCGGCGATGACGCTGGAGAAGAAAGGAATAAGGATGCCCTGGCGGTAAGCCAGTTTGAGCAGCTTCCAATTAATCGTGGCGCTTCCTCCGGTCTTAGCGGCCTGTGCTCACTCACGTTCCGACCCGACGCAAATCGGTCTGGCGGGTCTCTGCAATAACACTTATGGCGGATTTATCCACGTACAGAAAAATCTTGCCGTCCTCCTCATCCAGATCGATCATTGGACAGAGCCTGTGCGAGGTAACGACAATCTCTTTGGATCCAACCTGCACCCGGTGATCTGTCAGTCCCCCTCTGTAGTCCCGGCTGACCATCGATCCTTCGAGCAGGTTCTGGTCGTGAGCCATTGCTTTATTGCTCAATTTAATCTCGCCGGTTCGCAAAACCAGGCTACAGGCATCGCCGGGTCGTAAGGTTTCTTTGGGAGCAGGGCAGACCAGCGTGGCGTTGTTGAATTCCGGAACCGTCACCAGGCACTCGCCGCCTCCAACGCTCGCGACCTTTCCATCGACGAGAACAGAGCGTCCGATAAAAGAGGCCACAAATTGGTTCGCGGGCCGGTTGTAGATCTCATCCGGTGTCGCATACTGCAGGATTTTTCCTCTATTCATCACAATGACGGTGTCGGAGATGACAAAAGCCTCCTCCTGGTCGTGAGTGACGTAGAGCGCGCTTATCCCGACCTTTCTTATGAGCTTTTTGAGCTCGACTCTCATCTCCTCCCTTAGCTTAGCGTCCAGATTGCTGAGCGGCTCATCGAGCAGAATGAGCCTAGGTTCCATTACCACGCTCCTGGCCAGAGCCACTCTTTGCTGCTGGCCGCCGCTGAGTTGTGACGGGTAGCGATCTTCGAGCCCCTGCAGTCCGACCAGCTCCAACGAAGACTTCACCCGGCGACGAGTTTCCTCTCCCGGTAGCTTCCTAAGCTTCAGTCCAAAGGCGACGTTGTTGAAGACAGTCATGTGGGGCCAGAGAGCATAGCTCTGGAAGACAAAGCCGATCTCCCTAGAGTAAGCGGGAACCAGGATGCTTTCGCTTATCGAAGTCTGGAGCTTCTCATCAATAAAGATCCGCCCCTCGTCGGGGATTTCAAGGCCCGCGATACACCGGAGCAGGGTGGTTTTTCCGCAGCCTGAAGGGCCCAGAAAGGAGAGAATGCCTTTATCGAATTCAAAGCTCACTCCATCCAGGGCCTTCAGGTCTTTATAGGTTTTGGAAAGGCCTTCCACTCTCAGGATGGCCATAGCATCCGACTTTCCCGTCGAGCATGCACTGGGTTATGGTCTCTAAAACAAGACAGACGGCCCCGGAACAAGTCCCGGAACGCTTTGCATCACCCTTCCCACAGAGGTTTCACGTTGGCGTCGAGCCACTTCTTCGGATCTTCCAGAAAGGCCTTGTCTGTAACCGGCAGCGTTTTGGTGCCTTTGGGGAAAGCGTTCGCGATCGACGTTTTTGATTGAAAATCTTTCCGCGCCGCCTCTCTCCCCACGGCATCCATCGATGCCTGGCCTTCGGGAGAAACCAACCACTCCGCGAAGAGTTTTCCGGCGTTGGGATGGGGCGCCTTTATATAAATCCCCGCCTGGCGTGGAAACACAACCGGCGGCGCAGACTTGACGTAATCGATGGGTGTTTTTCGTTCCTTTTCGTGAATCACATCATGGAGCAGCGCCGGCATGGCAAGAGCGTACTCGCCCGCGATTACAAGGCGAAACATCGCGCTGGTGCTTTTGTGAACGGGAACATTCAACGCTTTCAGGCCCTTGACGAAATTCGTCCATTTTGCGTCATCCTTCCACGCCTCCTTCAAGGCCGCCAGCATAGAGCTTAATGGCCCCGCCCTCATAGGATCATCGAGGGCAACCATGCCCTTATACTTCGGATTCGCGACATTCTCCCAGGTTTTCGGCAAATCCCCTCCTTTGATCTTCTTGGTGTTGTACGCGAGGGCTTGAATTTGCAAGCTGACAACGGGGATCGTCGGATCGTGAATGACGAGAGCGTCCTTCTGCACGGTCTCGTAAGGAGCGAGAGCGCCGGCAGCCCTCAACACCGGCGGAGCATTGTCCGACAGGATCACATCGACACTCGCCTGGCCCCCTTGCATCTCTGTTAAAACTCGGGTGACGATCTCGGGATTTCTTCCCTGCCAATAGGTTGTGTTGATGCCGGGATATCGCTTCGAGAAAGCCGCTAGAATCGAACGTATGTGCTCCACGTCCCATACCGTGTAGACGATCAGAGCGCCTTCCTTTTTGGCCTGCGGCAGGAACTCCTTGCTAACTTTTTCAAATCGGGCATCCTTCGCAGGTCCTTTTTGGGCCAGAGTATAATCCGAAAAAATTGCCAAGCAGGAAAGAACGACCAGTGCTGTGATTACCAGAGATTTTCTCATGTTCTCATTCCCCCTTTGCTATGAATTCCACGGTTTGCCAATATGACCGCTTGCACAAAGACCAGCCTTCAGACTGATCCGGCGTAGTTGCCTAATACACTGAAAAACCGGCTGTTTCAAGCTCGTTCAAGCCTTACGCATCCATGATAATTCGAAATTTGGCGGCGGTTGACTAGACCGAAGGTGGGAGATATGCTGCGGCGATATGAAAAGACAGGTTGCGCTGCTGGTCAACGGAGAGGAGTACGACGTCGAGATAGAGCCCAACCGGCTTCTTCTTCACGCGTTGCGCGAAGACATCGGCCTGACTGGAACTAAAGAAGGTTGCAGCATCGGCGTTTGCGGAGCCTGCAGCGTCATCGTCGACGGCCGCCTGGTCAGCTCCTGTCTCACTCTTGCCGTCGCTTGCGAGAGAAAGCCGATCACGACGATCGAAGGGCTCGCCGCTGACGGGAAACTGCACCCACTGCAGCAAGCCTTTCTCGAATACGGAGGTCTTCAGTGCGGCATCTGCACGCCTGGCCAGATCATCGCCGCCAAGGCGTTGCTGGACGAGAACCCTCGCCCGTCTGAAGAAGAGGTCAGAGAATGGATGTCGGGAAACCTTTGCCGTTGCACCGGTTATTATAAAATTTTCGAGGCCGTGATGGCCGTCGTGAACAACAAAATCACCGGAGAGTATCTGGCCAGCCGCAAGCGACAAGAGGCGAAAATCCAGAGCCTCGATGTCTATAAAGCTGAATCGAAAACAACCTGAGCTCTAAAACTCGCGCAAAGGCCCAAAGGTCGCCCAAGTTCGGAGAAATGAGAAGATATCTTTCTTTGCGCGCTTGGCGTCTTGCGCGCGCTAAACTTTCTTAAAGCCGTTCTGTTGAACATATTTGTATTTTCCTGAGGATTAATGATGGCAAAAGCAGAAAATTTTTCGATCGTCGGGCAAAGAGTCGTCAGGGTTGAAGGCTACGACAAAGTTACCGGTGAAGCGCGATATGTTGGTGATATTGTTCTGCCTGGACTGCTGGCGGGTAGAATCCTTCGAAGCCCTTACCCTCACGCGAGAATACTTAAAATCGATACGAGCAAAGCCGAGAAACTGCGCGGCGTAAAAGCGGTTGTCATGGCTGAAGATACCATCAAGCGACCCTGGGGAGCTTTTTTTGCCGATCAGTATCCTCTCTCGGTCGGTAAGGCGCGCTACGTGGGCGAAGAAGTTGCGGCGGTCGCGGCCGTCGATCACGATACGGCAGAGGATGCGCTTCAGTTGATTGATGTCGAGTGGGAAGAGCTTCCCGCCGTCTTCGATGCTGAGGAAGCAATGCAGGAAGGAGCGCCGCTTATCCACGAAGACAAGCCGCGAAACGTCGCCATGACAATTGACGTCGAGAGGGGGAACGTCCAGCGCGCCTTTCACGAATCGGATATCGTGGTCGAAGATACTTTTGAAAGCGTGCCGCAATGGCACTGCGCCATTGAAACGATCGGCAGCGTGGCCGAGTACGCCGCGAACGGGAAATACACCATTTACATGAATACCCAGACCCTCTTTAATGCCCGCTACAGGATCGCGGCCGCCCTGGGCGTTAGAGAGACCGATGTCCGTATTATACAAACCGCCGTCGGCGGAGGCTTCGGTGGAAAATCCTGCGATGACAACAATGCGATCGTCGCCGCCATCCTGGCGCGCAAGGCGCGCAAGCCCGTAAAAATCATCAATACACGGGAAGAAGAGTTTTTGGCCGGGCCCCGTCCCAGAGTCAACATGAAGATTTGGGTTAAAATGGGCTTTAAAAAGGATGGCTGGATCCGCGCCAAACATATCCGGGTAATCGCGGACAACGGCGCGTATTCCGGCAAAGCTCCGGCGATTACCGCCGTTGCCTCGCTGCGCCACGACACCTGCTACAAATATTCGGATGTAAAGACGCAGGCGTATCTAGTTTATACCAACAAAATCCCCACGGGCGCCTTTCGCGGCTTCGGCAATCCCTCCGCCGAGTGGGCGGTAGAGCAAACAATCGACAAGGCGGCTCACGAGCTCGGCATCGATCCCCTCGACGTCGCCCGCATGAACGCCGCCGACCCCGGCTATGTCTCCCCCCACGGCAATCGGGTTACGAGCTGCGAGCTCAAACAATGCGTCGACATCGCCGAAAAACTGATGGACTGGAAGAAAAAGCGGGCCGAGAAAAAACCGAACACGGGATTAGGAATCGCCTGCACCGTGCATGTCAGCGGCAAGCGTCACTTCGGAGATTATGACGGCGGTTCAGCCACGATTAAAATCAACGAGGACGGAAAAGCGCTGATTATCAGCGGAGAGGGTGAAGTCGGACAGGGGGCCGGGACCGCGATGTGTCAGATCGCTGCCGAGGAACTCGGTATTCCCCTGGAGGATGTCGAAATTTCCCAGGCGGATACCGACCTCACAACCTTCTGCCTTGGGGCTTTCGGCAGCCGCGTCACCTACATCGGCGGAAATGCCGTCAAGGATGCGGCTTCGAAAGTTAAGCAGCAAGTTTTCGAAACCGCGGCAGAACTTCTGGAGGCGAATCCCGACGATCTGATTTCGCGAGATGGACGGATATTCGTCAGAGGCGCCGAGAACAAGTCTGTCACGGTGGCCGATGTCGCCCGGGCGCGTCTGTTCCGGCGCGGCGGCGCGCCGATCGTAGCTTCCGGAAGTTTTGATGCTGATTCGGTGTTGCAGGATGCCACCCGATACGGCAACGAGTCGGGCGCGTATAATTTTGGCTGCCAGGCGGCCGAGGTGGAAGTGGACCGGGAAACCGGTCAGGTCAAGGTGCTCAAGTATGTCGCGGCTTCCGACTGCGGCACCGTAGTAAATCCGATCGGCGCTGAGGGCCAGGTCGAAGGATCTGTGGCCCAGGGAATCGGCTATGCTCTGCTTGAAGGTCTCAAAATGGAGGATGGAAGGCCCGTGAACCCTAATTTCAGCGATTACCGAATTCCCGCGATGAGAGATATGCCGCCGTTAAGCCACGCTTTCGCTCACTCCTATGAGCCCACCGGTCCATTCGGCGCCAAAGGTTTAGGCGAGCTTGGAATGGACCCGACGGCAGCCGTGATCAGCAATGCCATATTCGATGCGGTGGGCGTGCGGATCAAAACTCTGCCGATAACGCCGGAGAAGGTGCTGAGAGCGTTGCGCGAAAAAGAAAAGCAGTAGCGGTAGGGGGCGGACCTATGTGTTCGCCCAATGGAGGTGTAGGGGCGTGATTTATCACGCCCTCCGAAGGCGGTCGCGAAAGGGAGCTAGCGATGGTCAAATTCGATTACGTGGAGCCGAATACTCTGAAAGAGGCCTGCGAGCTTCTGGCTGAGCATAGCGAAGAATCAAAACTGATTGCCGGCGGAACGGCGCTGCTGATCTGGATGCGCATGCGCCTTCTTAACCCCAGGCTCGTTATCAGTTTGGCAAAACTGCCGGACTTCGATTATGTCCTGTTCGATGAGAAGCAGGGCTTGAGAATCGGCGCCGGAGCACGGCACCGGGATATCGAGCTTTCACCCATAGTGCGCCGAAATTTTCCCCTTCTGTCTGAGACGTTCCGCAAAGTCGCCCAGCCAAGAATCCGCAATATGGGAACTATCGGAGGCAATCTCTGCCAGGGCGATCCTCTGACAGATCCCGGAGCCAGTCTCATCGCTCTCGATGCGGAGATGACTTTGACCCGCGCGAGAGGAAAACGAGTGGTGCCGGTGGAGAATTTCTTTATCGATTATTATCAGACGGACTTACAGCCGGGAGAAATCCTCACGGAGATCCGGGTCCCCTACCCTGTTAAGCGTCCCCTTTGGTCCCAGATCAAGTTTCTACCCAGAAGCCAGGAAGATTTCGCCACGGTTGGAGTCGCGCTCACGCTCGCTGTGCATGACGGCACATGCCAGGACATCCGCCTGGCGCTCAATTCAGTGGCCCCCACGATCCTGCGGGCTAAGAACGCGGAAGAAGTATTGCGCGGCCAGGCTATAACTGACAAAACTGTCCGGCATGCGGCCGAAGTGGCTGCGACAGAAGTTGACCCTATGGACGATGTTCGCGGCTCGCCGGATTATAAGAGAGAGCTCGTCAGAGTTCTCGTCCGGCGCGCACTCAATCAAGCGCTGCGGACAGAATAACGATTCCCCTGGCAAAGACTGTCCGTTTTGACCCTCACAAGCGAGAAAAAAAGAGATTCTTTCCGATCGCTCATGGGCGCCCCGGCCGGGTCTTTGTGTCTGGACCTTTCCGGGTAAGGTTCCCGAGCAGGTGTTTTGCCTCCAGTAAATCCGGGCTGTCGAATCCTTCGGTGAACGTCGCGTAGATTTTGTATAGAGCTTTCCTCGCTTCCTTGACCTTGCCGGACCGCTGCCA
>JACQUW010000006.1 GCA_016210115.1 Deltaproteobacteria bacterium
GCATGCAAGGAAAAGAGTTGAAACCGTTGTGAGCCAGAGGTGAACGAGCCAATCAAGAAGCTGGCCGCGCGGAGCTACTCCCTTCCCGCTGAGAAAGGGAATACGAGATGAAAACAAAAAATGCTCTCTTCGGTTTTGGCGTCTCCTTGGCCTCCCTATGCCTGCTGCCTGTTCTTGCTTCTCCCCAAGCTCCATTCTACGAGGGTAAGACAATCACTATTATCCAAAGTACCAGTCCCGGCGGCACCGGAGACCTGCGCGCGAGGGCTCTGGCCTCGGTTCTGCGAAAACATATTCCGGGAAACCCCGCTATCTTTATGGAATACATGCCTGGGGAGGTCGAAAGGCGACGAACCACATCTACAAGGCAGCCCGCCCCGATGGGCTTACGATCGGCGCTCTGAGCACCAGCATTGTGCCAAACGCTGTCCTCGAAACATCCGGAGTCCTCTATGACCTCCGTAGGTTCGTTTACTTGGGCGCGATTTACAGCGGCACTCACGAGGTCTTTTTGACGCGCAAGGATACAGGTCTGAATACGCTGGAGAAACTCCGTGCCGCCTCAGGTGTGCGGGTCGGGGCTCAAGAGGTCGGCCATGTCAACTATATCAACGGCCGAGTCTTTGCGTATGTGCTTGGTATGAAGGAGCCAAAATTCGTTACCGGATATAGCGGCCCGGAAGTCGATGCTGCCATTCTGCAGCGTGAAGTGGACGCGAGAGTGACCCCACCCGACACGATCTTACGCCGGCAGCGTGAATGGATCGAGAAAGGCCTTGTGGACTTCCATGCGATTTTGGAGGTTCCCAAAGGAGAAAAGCATCCCCATCCCGCGTTTGCTAAACTTTCCGATCTTGAGAGCTTTGCCGGATCGCCGTGGGAACGAGAACTGGTGACGGCGGTGCGGGCCTTCCGGATGATCGGCCAGCCACAGGTCCTTCCTCCGGGCACGCCCAGAGATCGGGCGCAGATTCTGCAGGAAGCCATGCGAAAGACTTTTAAAGACCCCGGGTTTTACAAGGAATACAAAAAGCTTACTGGGGATGAGACCGTGCCTTTGATGCCGGAAGAGCTGGAAAGCGCGATCAAGAATCTGCCGCGTGAGCCGGAAGTAATAGAACTTCTAAAGAAACTAGCCGGCCCAGACGCTTTACCGCCACGTTAACTGAAACGCTTGCCACCTCGTCAAAAGGAGGAATTCTGACCGGACACGATCCCGCGCCCCTCATGCCGGAGGAAATGGAAAAGGCGATCAAAGCGCTTCCACGCGATCCTCAGGTTGTCCAAGTCTTGAACAGAATTACCGGTGCGGAATCTCTTCCGCCGCGAGAAAAGAGGCGCTCTCGGAACGACTGGAGCGGAAATGAATCGCACGTCTCGGACTGACCGCTTCGGAGAAGTCTGTTATGCCGCGCGCGCCTCTTCCGCCTCATTGAGCCTTGGTATATCCTAGGCTGGTGTAGGAGGCTGAAAGACAGAGGCTGATTCTTATATTGAGCCGGGGAGGTTCGCTATGAACTCAAAATGCCAGCTCAAAGTCTCCCTTGAAGTCTTTTTTACCTTGTCCTTTTTCCTTTCACCATTCCCCGTTTTTTCCCAGACTCCGTTTTATCAGGGCAAGACGATTACCTTAATTCGGGGCAGTACTCCCGGAGGTGTGGGAGAGTTGAGGGTTAGGGCCGTAATACCCTATCTCCAAAAATACATCCCCGGAAATCCGACTATTGTAATGGAGTTCATGCCTGGTGGAGGCGGCCGAAAGGCAACCAATTACATTTATCTAAGGGCCCGTCCCGACGGGCTTACTCTCGGCAACATGGGCGGCGGCTTGATAAGAAACGCCGTGTTGGGTGAGACCGGGGTAGAGTATGATCTCGATAAGCTGATCTTTCTCGGCACCCCCAACAGCGCCGCTCACTACATCTTTCTGACGAACAAAGCGTTCGGCACCGACAGCCTGGAAAAGCTGCGGGCTTCATCCGGAATCCGAGTCGGCGCTCATGCCGTCGGGCATGACATCTATGTCACCGCCCGGCTTTTTGTCTACCTGCTTGATCTAAAGGAACCGAGATTTGTCACGGGTTACAGCGACCCGGAGATCAACCTTGCCCTGATGCGGGGTGAGGTCGATGGTCGTGCGCAAACTACCGAATCAATCGAACGGCATCAGGATTGGATTGAAAAACGTTTGGTCGATTTTCACGGGGTCATTGAGGTTCCCAAAGGAAGGAAATATCCCCGGTTTGCCCATTTGCCGGATATTGAGAGCTTTGCCAGATCTGATAAGGAGCGGAGACTTGTGGCGATGTTCCGCACCTTCAGGCTGGTAGGTTCCCCCTACATCCTTCCTCCCGGGACACCCAAGGAACGAGTTGAGATCCTGGCTGAGGCGATCCGCAAAACCTTTAAAGACCCAGCGTTCCTAAAGGACTTTAAGAAGGTCGCGGGGGCCGAACCATCGCCGCTGATGCCGGAAGAACAGGAGAAGACTGTTAGAGAGCTGCCCCGCGATCCCGAAACCATCGACTTGTTCAAAAAGCTCGGCGACGCCGGGCCATTGCCGCCGCGCTGAAGAATATTCATGACTTTCGTGCATCACCTAACGATGAAAGCTGCGAGCGAAGGGGCGTCGCAAAGGTAGGACCATGCCGGTTATGGAGGGCAGATCAGGAACTAACCAATGTTTGGAGCCTTGAGGTACTGGCCCATTGCCTGGGACCGGAAGGCGCCCCCCTGAGGAGAGCCGTTGCCGGAGGAAATATGAACAAAAAAGTCGCAACCATCCAGACTGTCTCCAGCCTGTTGTTCATTTTTCTTTTTCCTGTTCTCGCATTCTCGCAAGTGCCTTTTTATCAAGGAAAGACGATCACCGTGATTAGCGCGAGCGCCGCGGGCGGCGTGGGGGAGTTGCGCGAAAGAGCGGTGATTCGCTATCTCACAAAATACATCCCCGGTAATCCGACCATCATCATGGAGTTCATGCCCGGCGGCGGAGGTCGAAAGGCGGCAAATTACATGTTCTTGAAAGCGCGGCCCGATGGCCTCACGATCGCCGGCATGTCCAGTGCGCCCGTGAAAAACGCCGTACTAAAAGAGACCGGAGTAGAATACGAGATCGACAAGTTCCTCTACCTTGGAGCGCCAAACACCGAAGTTCACTATGTGTTTTCGACACGCCGGGAGGTTGGCCTCAATACTCTCGAAAAGCTCCGCGCAAAGCCGGGAGTCCGCATCGGAGCGCAGTCCGTTGGTCACGACATTTACGTAAATGGTCGCCTCTTCGCGTACCTCCTCGATCTCAAGGAGCCAAAATTCGTCACCGGCTACTCAGGCACAGAGCTTGATCTTGCGGTAATCCGCGGTGAGGTAGACGCCCGAACGCGTATCGCGGATAGCCTTTTGCGACGCAGCCCCGAGTGGGTTGAAAAAGGGCTGGCTGACTTCCACTCCATCATCGAAGTTCCTAAAGGAAAAAAGCATACGCATCCGGCTTTCGCCCAACTGCCGGAGGTCGAGACCTTTGCCAGAACCGAGAGGGAACGGAAGCTCGTGGATATGTACCGAACCTTCAGGCTCGTGGGCTCGCCCTTCATTCTGCCTCCAGGGACGCCCAGGGATCGAGTTGAAATTCTGGCAGAGGCCATGCGGCGGACATTCAAGGACCCCGGTTTTTTTCAAGATTTTAAGAAGCTCACCGGAGAGGACGCTTCCCCTCTGATGCCCGAGGAACAGGTAAAAGCGATCAAAGAGCTGCCGCGTGATCCCGATGTCATCGATCTTTTCAAGCGGCTGTCCGGTTCCGATCCCATGCCGCAGAGGTAAAACTGCAACAAGCGAAAAATGCTTCCGGAGGAAAAAATGAACAAAGCCTCTCAGGCGGTTGTCAGCGCGTTTTTTATGCTTCTCTTATCTGACTTGGGATTGGCCCAAAGCCAATTCTATCAAGGCAAGACCGTCAAGATCATCTATGGCTCCAACCCGGGCGGCACGGGCGATATGCGAGTCAGGGCTGTTGTGGCTGTCCTAAAGAAACATATCCCGGGCAATCCCACCATCGTTGTCGACTACATGGCGGGCGGAGGAGGTCGGAAAGCAGCAAACCACATTTTTGCGGCCGCCCGTCCCGACGGACTTACAATCGGCGCTATGCTGGGCGGCTTGGTGCCAAGCGCTATCCTTGGTGAGACCGGGGTTCTCTATGACCTCGACAGATTTGTCTATCTTGGTTCTCCCGACAGCGCCACTCAATATGTTTTTCTGACGCGCAACGATGCGGGGCTAAACAGTTTGGAAAAGCTCCAATCCGCACCGGGAGTGCGGTTGGGCGCCCAATCTGTCGGCCATAGCGTGTACATCATGGGCCGAACCTTTGCCTACTTGATCGGCATGAGAGAGCCAAAATTCGTCACCGGCTACTCAGGCACAGAGCTTGATCTTGCGGTACTCCGCGGCGAGGTAGATGGCAGAGCAAATATAGCGGATACGATTGTCCGCAGGAACCTGGAATGGATTCAAAAAGACCTGGTGCATTTCCATTCTATCGTCGAGATTCCAAAAGGAAACAAACATCCTCGCTTTAACAATCTACCCGAGATTGAGAGCTTCGCCAGGACCGAAAAAGAGCGAAAACTCCTCGCGCTGCTTCGCGGCTTCAGGATGACCGGTTTACCGTACATTCTTCCTCCGGGGAGTCCCAAAGAGCAGGTACAAATCCTGCAAGAAGCGATGCGGAGAACTTTGAAAGATCCTGAGTTTTTCACCGAGTACAAAAAACTCGCCGGGGAGGAGCCCACCCCTCTGATGCCTGACATGCTGGCGCATTCCATCAAGGAGCTGCCTCGCGAGCGAGACATTATCGAACTTTTTAAGAAGCTTTCTGGCGCGGATCCTTTACCACATCGTTGAAGTATTCACCGCGGAGACGCGGAGAGCGCGGAGAAAAGCGAATTAGGGTGTCTTCTGTACAACCCTCAGCGACCTCTGCGCCTCTGCGGTGAACCCAGTCCTAAAGCGACAGCGTGTTCGGAGCAAAAAGTTCCTCGATGGTTGGCGCGCGCTTTGCCAGCCCCTGCTCATAGAGGTATTGCGCCAGCGTCTCGACTGTTTTGCGGTTTTTCTCCAGGCCGTAAGGCCAGGGATCATTCCCCAGGATTTCTTGCTGTTCCTTTAGCGGCTCGCGGAACCAGACCAGGCTGAGCTTATAGGGAGAGACGTCGTTCACTTTTTGATAAGCGATTTCTTTGGCCCGCTGGAAACCCTTGAACAGACTCGTCGCAATCCACGGGCACTCGCGCCACAACTCTTCTCTCATTGCGACCGTGTGCATGATCGGGAAAATGCCCGTCTTTCTGAAGTACTCCGCCTCCACCTCTTTGTAGTTTTCGAATAGACGCTTCACGTTGGGATGGCCGCGCATAAAAGACGGGAACAACGAAGGACACATGATGGCATCCAGTTCCCCCTCAATCAGCAATTCATCCGGGCTTCTATCCTGCGGAAGTTTCTGAACATCATAGTGACCGCGCATCTCTATTTCCATCCGGTCGTGTTTTACCCAGGTAAACCATCGAATCTTCTCCAGAGAAACGCCATACTCATGCTGCAGGATTCCGCGGATCCAAACGGTAGCAGTCTGCTGAAATTCAGCCAGTCCCACCCTTTTCCCCATTAGATCTCTCGGCTCCTTGATACCGCTTTTGGCATTGACAAAAATGTAGGAGTGCCTGAAAGCGCGGGCCGGAAACACCGGAATGGCAACAAGCGGCTTTCCCAATGTCTTGGCGATGATGTAAGACGAAAGAGAAAGCTCGGACGCGTCGAATTCATAATGGTTGAGCATCCGCGTCCAGATTTCCTGGTGCGGAAGAACCAACCAATTCAATTCGATACCCTCCGGCCTCACTGTCCCATCGATCAACGGTTGAGTGCGGTCGTAATCCCCGCAAGCAAAAGTGAGCTGACGTGCCACAATGACCTCCTTAGAATTTATTCTCCTCAGAGTGACAGCAGAGCTTGATTTCCCAGAGCGTGCTGCGCAATTGGCTATTTCCAGATTTCTTCAAGTCCGTCATTCCCGAATGGTTCTATCGGGAATCCAGACAGTCCGGAACTGGACCCCCGATGAAAACATTCGGGGGTGACGCCTTTGGGAACGGCGTCCGGGGTTCCGATATCCCGCACTGCCGGCAGTCTGATACGCCCCTCGCGCCTCCGCGGTAAAAATTTCGATACACTGCAGAGACACAAAGATCGCCCAGGAAGATTGAAAAATCATCTACCGAAAAGATCCTTTCCCCATCGCTTCAAAAGCTTCTCCCTAAGCTCGCGGCTCGACTTGGCTACCGGCGGAAATTCCTGCAACCACTCAAACGGCCGCGTAGCGTCGATGATGGCGCGGGAGTTCAACCCCTTTTTACCTTTCGGGATAATCGGGTCCAAGGGACCGCTCCAGCAGCGCCTGAGGATCTCGATATCGTTTTCGGGATCCGAGCGCGTGCAAACCGCCCACATCACCTCATTCAGATTGCTGGGATCGATATCGTCATCCACAACGACCGTGTACCGGCCCAGGTAGGCCGCAGCATGGCACTGAGTGGCGATCATCGCGGCTTGCCTGGCATGGCCCGGATAACGTTGCTTTATGGAGACGACCAAAAAAAGGTAGGGTGCGCCTATGCCCTCGTGGTACCAGACCCCTCGGACATCCGGCACCCCGGCTTTCTCCAGGTCATCCCAGACGAATGCCGCTTTCAACGGAGCCCGCCACTTGCGCGTGTAGCCGAGAATAATTGGGTCATTGCGGAACACAACCCGGTGGATTTTCACCACTGGCTCCGCTCGCGCCGAGCTACCATAGTACCCGGTCCACTCGCCAAAGGGGCCCTCGATCCTTTCCTCGCCCTGGATGCATTCCCCTTCCAGAACGATTTCCGCAGTTGCCGGAATTGGAAGCCCGGTGAACTCCCCCTGAATGACGTCCACCGGCTTACCCGTAATGCCGCCGATAAAATCGTACTCGCACACGCCGTAAGGGATCTCCAGAGCCCCCGCTAAAAAAATCAGCGGGTCGTGCCCCACGGATATTGCGACTTTGAACGGCTCTCCCCGGGCAAAAGATTTCTCTCTGTGGATTCGCCCATGCCTCCCTGGAGCAATATAAAATCCCACGGTGTTGGCGTCGTGCACCATGACCCGCGCAGTCCCGAGATTGACCCATCCCTCTTCCGAATCCCGCGTGATATTGGCGCTTCCAGTGCCGATATATCGACCGCCATCAAGCTCAAACCAGCGCGGCACCGGAAAGGAAAGAAGATCGACATCGGCTCCCGTGCGCACGTTTTCCAGCACCGGCCCTTCCTTAACGAACCGCGGCGGAATAAGCTTGAGGTCGCGCGATTTTTTTCGCCACGCTTGCACAAACTCCAGAGGGGGAAGGTCCGGAGGAATACCAAGGCTCAAAGCGAGGCGCCGGGTTGAACCGAGGGAGTTGATCAGCACGCGGTACCCTTCCGGATAACCCTTGATACGATCGAAAAGAACCGCTGGAGAGTTTCCCGCCTCCGTAACGATATCAGCCACCCCGCCAATCTCGAGATCCCAATTGGCTCCTTGAATCTCCCTCAGTTCACCGAGTGCGCCCACCTCTTTGATCCAACTCCTCAAATTATCCACTTCCATCATGGTCCCCCTGACCACCAAAATTGTTAATCTGTCTTAGTCAAAGCCGTTTGCCCTGAGTAGGCCCGAAGGGCGGTATTGAACGGAGATGACAGGTTTGTCCTAGTTCAGAAGTCCTTTTGCGCCTGTTTGAGCAGTCTCAAATCAATCACTCGCGGCAGCGGGATCTCTTCTTTGATGTCCAGTTTTTCCCTTTCCCGTTCCAGCGTCTCGCGTATTCCCTTTTCGCCCATGCTGCCGTCGGCGGAAAACGCCGGCAGCATCGAGACGTAAAGCTCCTCCGCGAGCGGGCGGTCCACTTTCCAATCTTTAGCAATGTATTGAACCGTTTCCTCGCGATTCTGGCGTACAAAGCGCAGGCCTTTGAGCGACGCGCGAATGACCTTTCTAACCAGGTCCGGCTTCTCTCGCAAAAGTTTCTCCGAGGTTCCGATGCCGGATAGAGATTGCTCCACGTGATCGCCGAGATAGGCGAGAAAACGGAATCCTAAAAGCTTTGCCATCGCGTGAAAAGGCGGAGAGAGTATCCCCGCATCCACGGAGCCTCCCTTCATCGCGGCAAGAATATTGGCCGTCGTCCCCGTGGCGAAAAGCGTAACCTCCTTATCCGGAACCAAGCCATTTTTCTTCAAGAGGTAGCGCGCCAACGTGTCTGTTGACGAGCCGATCGCGGTTGTGCCGACGACCTTGCCCTTCAGGTCGGTTATAGAGCGGATCTCGGGTTTCGCGACCAACCAGAACGAGGGCCTGACCGTGAGGAATCCGACCACTTTCACCGGCAAGCCTTTTGCTGCGGCGGCTATAACCTGGGCCTGAGCCCCCGAAAATTCGAGATCGCCGGTCATAAGGGCTTTCGCGCCGATCATTGAGGCAACCTGAATGAGCTCCAAATCGATTCCCTCTGCCTGATAGAAACCTTTGTGTTTGCTCAAAATCACCGGCAGGTAGTTGAGACTCTTAGC
>JACQUW010000281.1 GCA_016210115.1 Deltaproteobacteria bacterium
GTCATCCTCACCGTGCCGTCTGGCTCCTGTTCGGCGGCGCGTGTGATGGGCGATACTAAAAGCACACTCCCGACAATCAGTAGCCCGATTAGTGTGCGACGCATGTCTCTAGCCTCCTTTTTCGATACTTGACCTTTCTTCTCAATCTCACCGGACAAATTCTCAATTATGCTCGCCGGTTGTTGAGCCGCAGCAAGACGCATACCAGCATTTGGTATGGCCTGAAATCATTGCGATTTTAGAAATTCTCGTGGCGCGGTGATTCGCATGAATGAAAGGACACCGGCGAACAAAATCGCAATTATGATTATTGTTGCCAGCTCGGGTTCGGCGTGTCCGTGTGACCGGGAACACAAGACATACAGCGCTCCGAGAACGACGATTAGAATTTCGCTTATAGGGGCCACCGGCGGGCGCTTTTAACTCTCTGATTATGACTCCTTATTTCGCAATCCTGTGAAAAGAGCTCTTCGCGGTTACAAAAGAATAAGCAAAACCTTGTGGCATGACGCTTGCGTTGTTGAGGCTCCAATGAAGATTTCGCTCGAAAGCCTTGCCGTTATTCTTCTTGGTTTGATTTCCTTCCACTGCGCGACTTCCACCATGACCGTGCAGACGGATTACGACCGGCAGGCGGACTTCAAGCGCTATCGCACCTTCGCTTGGCGGGAGGGAACGGGGAAGTCCATCCCGGAGAACTTGGATAAAATCATCCGAAAGGAGGTCGAGGGGAAACTCTTGGCCAACAGCTATGTGAAGGCCGATGCCGGCAAGCCTGACTTGCAGGTTACTTACCAGGGGTTGGTGCAGGAGCGGACAGTATGGCAACCGGTCGGGGTCGGCCGGTATGGAATGAGCATGCGGCCCATGACGGTCCGAGAGGGAACGCTCTTGCTGGAATTCGTTGATTCGGCCACGGACCAGACAGTATGGGTCGGCGCTGCTGAGGATGACGTCGGAGCCAGAATCACAGGAGAGAAAATCCCACGGGCTGTTGAAGAGATCCTGAAAACGTTCCCCCGGAGATAGGCCCAGCGCATGTCACTTTTCGGGACCTTATCACAGCAAGCGAGGCAAAGCAGATAAAGGCCTGAAGCAGCGCGATAACCGTCACGCGCCGTTCAGATATGAGTATAGCGCGGCCTTAGGATTTGTTTTCGTTCGGTCCGCTCGATGTAGCGGGCGAAGCGGTACTTCGCCTCTTTGCCATCAAGAGTGAGAGAGGGGAGATCAGCCACGCTGCCCTTCTCCACCTTGGCGACAATAAAATAATGCCCGGGGCTCTTTAGCCCTGTCCGGGCCAACTCGCGGAACTGATCCAGCCCGGTTGCCACGCTGACATCCTTGATTCCCGATCCTTGAGCGATAAGGGCAAGATTTGCTTTGCCTCTGGTCGCTGATGGAAGACCGCCCCCGCCTTCATAGGCTTCATTATCCAGAACGATATGCGTTACGTTGTTCAGATTCTGGTTAGCCATATCGGCCAGGCTCGCGAGATTGAGCAGCAGGTTTCCATCGCCGTCTAAGATAACTACCTTCCGATGGGGCAGCGATCGCGCCAGACCCAGACCGACCGCGGCACATAGACCAAGATTCACCTGCAAGAGATTAGCGTCGCTGGGTCTGAGCGCATTCCATTCGCGAGAGATCGGTCCGACATTGGCAACGACCAGAGCTTCTGGATCCAGTATCTCTGCAACGAGCTTTAAACAATCGTATCGTTTCACTTGATGGTCGCTCCGGTAAGAAGGACCGCTACAGGCCGCTGCCAACTGATGGTCGAGCCCTGAGCATCCACGATCGCCTTTGTTACTTCCTCTGTTTTCGAGACGACGAGATAAGGAATGTTAAGATCGCGGAGAATCGGCTCGGTCGTGTCCTTGTAGGGGCCCATGAGCCAAAAGGCATCGCCGATATCGCCGCGATACGGGATAACCAGAAGAAGCGGAAGCCCCCAGGCCATGCAAAGGCTCGTCAAAGGCCAGACGGCAACAAGCAAGCCCGATGTAGGGATCAGAAGCGCCGGCCTTTTCCCGCTGAGCCACGCTCCGGCGCAAACGCCCACCCCAATAGCCTCATTGCTGACGGGGAGATAACTAAAATTGGGATCGCTTCCTACCTGCTTTTGAAGCTCCGAGAAATCGGAATCCGGCAGAAGGGAAATGAAATCGACGCCCGCTTCCTTTAATCCTCGAATGACCGCCTCTACCGCTTCGGCCCGCATCGTCAATCCATTTTCATCGCGTGAGTGCTGATGATCTTTATGCCCTCGGATTTCTCGATATAGCGGACGAACCGGTACTTGGCCTCTTTCCCATCCATGTTCGTTGACATTCTTTTCCCGGCGGCTTCAACTTTGGCAACGATGTAGGAAATCTCCTGTCGGCCAAGCGCTGCGCGCGCCTGCGTCTCGAACTCCTGCAGCGTCCGCACTTCGTAAGCTTCCCGAATACCGGCTGCGCGAGCCATTCCCGCTAGATCCGTTCCTCCCGCCGTAGCCGTGGGAAGCCCGCCGGTAGCCATATAACACTGGTTATCAAAAACAACGACGGTGAGGTTTCCGGGCTTTTTGTTTGCAAGCGTCGTGACATTCCCCAGATAAAGAAGAACACTGCCGTCCGATTCGAGGCCGATCACGCGGCGATGAGGCAGAGCCAGAGCCAGACCAAGACATACGGGAGTGCACATTCCCATGTTGATCTGATACAAATTGGACTCGGTGGGTCTAACCGAATGCCATTCTCCCGCAACCCAACCCAGAGCTGTAACCACAAGGTCTTCGTCTTTCAGAAGCGCGGCCAAAATCTTCAAACATTCGTGCCTGGTCATTATTCAACCTTTCAATCTCGCAGTACTTCGCCGGATAAGAGGACGGCAACCGGGTGCAGCCAAAGACTCGCTGAAAGCTGTGCGCCTGTGATGGCTTCCCTGGCTTCCTCTGGCTTGCTCGCGCGCAGGTAAGGAATCTGGAGCGCCTGGAGAATCGGTTCGGTGGTGAACTTGTAGGTAATAAACCGCCAGTTCGCGCGATCCCCCACCTCTCCTCTATGAGCAATAATCACAAGAATGGGAATTCCGTAGGAGACCGTCAAAGACGCTAGCGGCCAGGTGGCAACGAGGAAACCTGAGTCCGCGATGATCAAAGCCGGCTTTCGCCCGCCTAACCAAGCTCCCGCGCACGCGGCAACCCCCTCGCCTTCGTTCGCCACCGCGACCGTTATGAAGTCACTATCTTCGACGATCATCTTTTGCGTGTCATGAATCTGATCATCCGGAAGATAAGCAACAAAATTAATTCCCGCTTCCTTTAAAGCATTGTAAACGATCGTTGCGTATTGTGTTTTCATAAAATATTGTGCCCTGCAGTCTACTTCGAGTCGGTGCTTCCGTCAAATTATAAGGACTATATTCCAATTCGGCGCTTTTGACTACGCACCACGCACCTGCTCTTGTTTATGACTCAATGCGCGTTCACCCCCGACACGGCAGGAATCCAGGTTTCCTTCAGTAGTTCGTCAGGGTCTCCATAGTTTAATGCAA
This sequence comes from Deltaproteobacteria bacterium, assembly GCA_016210115.1. Lineage (GTDB taxonomy): Bacteria > Desulfobacterota > Binatia > UBA9968 > UBA9968 > JACQUW01. The sequence continues at coordinate 3,541 of JACQUW010000281.1, forward strand.
CCTGTCTCACTCTGGGGTCGTCCAGAGCCGTCAGATGGCCGTTTTCAATGACGATGCCTTTGTCCGTTACCACCGTATTGAAGTAGGTGTTCATATGCCGTATGACCTTGTAGGTCGAAGAAACCATACCTTCGCCCACTGAAGTGTGCATCACTCCGGAGCGTCGATGCCCAAAAGTCCACGCGTAAACCCGGGCTGAACCTTCCAAGTCGTCGAAGAACGGCGAACGCCGCGCTTTGGGATTCGTGCAAAGACCGATCGTCGTAATCCAATTGACACCCGGCCCAGGGCAGGTCGATTGAGATAAAGAGCCGTAGCGGGCAAAGCTTTCTCTCAGCCTGTCGCCAAAGGCCCCGCCGCCTTCCACTTTGACAACTTTTCCGTTTTCCACAAACATGGTCGTCCCGGGAACAGGGCCACCGAAGGTTACGCTGCTGATCACCCACACGCCTTTCATCCGAGTCGATGGGGCAGGGAGCATAAGATGGCCATGAATGTAAGGACTGCCCGTTTTCTTTAGTTCGCTTTCCACCGCTCGCTTCCAGTCCTCGGCAGTTAAACTGATAGTAAGATCTGTGCCTTCAAGGTCAGTCCATTTGACCTCGGCGCAATTGAACAGCTTTTCCCACGTCACCTCGTCGATCGTATCTCTCAACTCTACCGGAAACGTTTCGTACTCCGAAAGCATCAAATCAGCCGTGATCTCCACATTCTGAACCACGGGATCGTTCAACAATCTTGGCAACGGAGTATGCGGGGCCTTCAGGAAAGCAGTAATCAGAACGATATCGGCTTGGTTCGCCGCATCCCAAACCCATTGAGGATACCAGTTGCTGGAGAACATACTATCGACCATCTCACCGGCGTCTGTCAGGCCGCGAAAGCCTTCCAGCGTAATCGTGTCCACATGAGCGCCTCGTTCCAAGATGGCTGTCGCCAAAGCCTGCACGACCAGCTGATCGGCGGTAGTGTCGTTGACCACCAGTACTTTTTGTCCCTTCTTGACCTCTATCCCTTCGTACATCGTGGCTGCGGTCCTGCTAACCATTTCTCGAGCAGTCGGCAAGAGTTGCTCCACGCTGGCAACTCTGCTTACTTTGGGCATTCTGGGGCTCGGAGCGTTTCCGTTAATCATCCGTTTTCCTCCGGTTGAGTGAATCTGTTGAGAATTAAGGTTAGAGCCTTTCAGCCGCTCTCGTTTCAGCTAACTCGGCTGAGATCGAGTCGAAGTACATTCCTTCGTGCAATTTATCTCAAACCAAGTTCTTTCTGCGCCTCCAAGAGAGGCCTTCGATCCGCAATTTGCGAGATTGGAACCTTCTTGTCACTCTTAGCGCGCTTTAACGACTCCTCGATCGCAGCTTGAAGCGCTTCTTCTGTCATTGTTCCATCCGCGCTGTAGGCACGGGAGAGGCTTCCGAATGTGCCAGCGGCGGTCTCCCTGTCCATTTGCATCCATTTGTGCAGAATGTCGATCGAATCTTGTTTCCGTTCCCTTATAAATTGAAGAGCCTCGATGGTCCCCTTGATCATCCTCTTTATCTGATCCGGCGATTGCTGCAATTTTTTATCTGTAACGATTACAGCATTTTGCGGAAGGGGTACATAATCTCGCGCCCACACCAGAACCTTGTAACCCTTCTTCGATCCATACGTATCCAACGGAGGACTACCGACTACTGCATCGACGCGTCCCCCCTCGAGCGCTGCCAATCTCCCCATGTCATCTCCGCTGCGCAGAAGATGCGCGTCCTTGCCTGGTACCAAGCCATGATGCCGAAGTATAGCTTCCGCAATGGACTGCGATGTGCTTCCAGGATAGCTGATCCCGACAACCCTACCTCCGGCAAGATCGGTAACTTTCTCAATGCCTGGTCTGACCATCATAAAAGAGTCCAATTTGTCTTGGGTCATCATGACAAGCTTGACTGGCATTCCTTTGATTGCCGCCGAAACTGGCTGAGCGATGCTGACGGCATAGTCAAGGTCGCCCGTTAGCAGAGCATTCATAGCTATCGCCAAAGATATCGCGATGTGCTCGGAGGCGAGGCCGTACTTTGCGTAAAATCCCTTCTTTTCCGCGATGACAGTGGGCAAGAATCCCGGCGACGGTCTCGAAATGCCAATCCGAATTTTCTCGTCTGCTTGAGCGGTCAAAGAGGGGTTTTGAAGCAAAATACCGAA
>JACQUW010000297.1 GCA_016210115.1 Deltaproteobacteria bacterium
CTACCGAACAGCGATCTACTTCCACTGCGGCGGGCTCGATCTGTACCCTCGATAGGAGACATCATCTCCATGAGCACAACAATCCACAAGATGTTGGGGTACCCACTCCAAACCCGGAAGCGGCGGTTTTCCACCGCGCGCCGGTAAATTGAGATCATCTTCTCGCAGAGAGCGGCAGTCGCGTCAGGCAGCTGCACAACCGTATGCAGAGCGTGCCGCAGTGGAGGCAGCAGTTTCGGAGCGAGCGGCAAACAGGAATCCGTATCGCGGAGCCACAGCAGCGGTTTACACACAGAAGCTGCGTCATTGACGAGACTCCATCCGGCTACCTTGAGTTGCTCTGCTGTCATGCCGTATCCTTTCGCAAGCATCAATGGGCCGAACACTCGCGCTCGCGGCAGCGGGCAGCGGGCAGCGCCGTTCGCTGAAGCACGTGTTATCTGTTCTACTCTAACATTTCCGACGACCATTGTTCACATTCCAATGCCCGTCCCCCATTACAGATTTCGGCAAAAGCCTTTACAGACTTGCGTGCGTCGCCAATTGGGAATGGGAATTGATCCCAGTTGTCGCTATCCTCTCCGTCATGATTGGCTATAATCCGAGTGTAATGATGCGCGCTCTGTATTTCTTCAAAGGCTGTTGAACACCTTTTCTCAACGTCCTCAAGATCCTTCAGAGAAAGGATCCCTTTCTGTTTACTCGTCCTTCTGAGCAGTTTCTTGCGCATAACATCAGTAACAACCGCCTTGAGGTCGCTTCCCTTGCTCTTCAGGAAGGAAATATCCTCCTTCGACAGCGGCGAGAGGAATACAGTACAGACCTCCCCCTTCGTAAAATGGTCGCGCAGGGCTTGATGCTTGGCCGCTTCTGCTCCCAGTTTATGAAAGACCTCAAGAAAACCTATTTTGCCGCTCTGCATGGCTTGAGTAATGTCGGCAATCTTCAGAGCTTGCCAGTTACCAGGACGGATTTCCATTTTGATGTACTCACCGTCGGACAGCCCCTGGATGTTCTTTACAAAGTGATAGTCTATTCCATCTACCTCTCCAGGCCGCCGATCTCTGTCGTTGTAAAGCACCACCTTTTGGATGTTCTCGGCGATGTTCGGGTGAAGCTTGGCGAGAGCACGAACCAGAGGACCTTTCCCGACACAGGAGGGCCCTGCCAACATAATGAAGCGTCCCATTTCCTGATCCTCTCCTAGCTTCTCTTTGTACAGATAACGTATAGTGTTTTATCCCCAAAGCCTGAAAGCAATCAAGTTCCGGAAGGGACCGTTGGGGGTGCGACGGCGGGATAAAACGGATTGGACTAAACCGCGTAGCTTCGGACCTACGTCCCTCTCGCTTCGTTTAGACTCAGGCACCTCCACAGGCCTTTTTCCACGCGTCGAGCGTCCTGTAGTAGTCGCTGTCGTTATAGAAATCCGACTTTTGCGGCATCGGTGGCGGTTGTACTGGTGGCCTGATTGGCTAGGGCACGGCACGCGGAGACCCATGCCTCAAGCGTACGATAGTAATCAGAATCGTAATAAAAGTCAGATTTCCTCGGCATGTTGGTAGCTTAACGAGAAGCGCCATTAAATGTTCCTCCTCAGGCGGGAGCCCACTGTCCACTCTTAGCCAACCTTGCTACTCGGATCGGGTGCCCGACTACAGAGGCACCACCGATATTCAAAACCAGGTGAGAAAAGGGGTCCCCTTTTCTTCGACTCATCGGCTTGTCAGGCGTCCTCTGAGTTGTTCCTCAAGACCGTTAATCTCCTCAAGCAACTGATGCCATCCACGCTCCCATCGGTCAGCGAGCGGTTCACTAGGCTGGGTAATATGCCGCGAGATGTCTGCAAGGCGAATACATCGAGCAGCGAGGTCGGACAGCTGCCCTGACGCGTCTTCGGGAAGTTGGATGGGGCCAGGAAGGTCAGGAGGGGGTAGCCCTGCCTCCTCAGCCACAAGAACTGCTGTCGATAGCACCAGCCTGCCGATTCGTGACCTTGCCACATACGGCACGGCTTGCTCCTCGGCTATCTCACGGATCGCCCTGATCTCAGCAAGACAACGCTCAACTCCAATCATGGACTCTTACCTCTAGCTCAGCAAGAAGAATTGCCGCGCGATCACACCAAAGCCGCGCCATCTCGCGGCTTGGTTTCCCAGGCCGCTGGGAACGTCCGCTGGCATACAACCGATACGCGTACAGCGCGGGAAACTCATCGGACCATGTCGAACTCAGTCCCCACTGTCGTACGAGCTGAGCGATGGGGCCGAACCGCGAGAAACAAGGGCTACCGCAGACGGCACAACCGAGGATGCATGCGTGCCGAAACAGCGTTGCGAGCGTAGCGAGCTCGAACGTCAGATGCACTTCTGAGTCAAGTGAGGCTCGCACGTCAGCGAGCACAGTTTGGAACCCCTTCAGGTCACGACCAGCCAATGAGTACCGAGGAAGCGTCGACAAAAGGTTCACCATGCGACCTCGGACCGCTGTGCCTTCCCTAAGAGCACAGCCTTCAAGCTGAATGTGTCGCAGGAAGAGCGATCCGTATTCGGCCATCCCCTCGATTTCTCTCCACGCATACCGAGTGATCGACAGGCGTGAGGGAGAAGCGACTACGGACGGGAGCGCCTCGGGGTCCATGTCACGGTTTGAGACCACGAGAACGTCAACGTCACTGAGCGAATCCGCGTCACCCCGCGCGTGCGATCCATACAGCCAGATCGCGCAGTCGCCGTCAAGAGTCATCGGTGAAGGCTCCAACGAAAGACGTAGGACGCAAACAACGCGACGGCCACTACTCCGAAAAGCGCTTCGAGTCCCGCGATCATCCGGGGGATAGGGCCAACCGCCCTCACTCCAGATTCCACCCCCGCGGGCAAGATGTTCTGGAGACTGAAATAGACGACATCAATAGCGCGAATATCCGATCCCCTCGTGTGTACGAGGCCGTCTCGAACTAGCCAGAAGGCGACCGGAAAAATCAGCAAGCCTAACACTAAGAAATTTCGGACCAAGATCCGAGCACGTTCGCCGTAGCCCCACAGCCAGCGATTGCCCAGGCTGACGCTCAGCTGTGCGATAGCGCGTACTCGAGCGAACCCATCGAAGTGCTCCCTGTACCACTGCGACTCCCCTGAGATAGCCGCCCGAAGGTGAGCCTCGCGTGCACGTATCTCCGTCATGCGATACTGCCGCGCCTCGGACGAGAGCCCCAGTCGACTCGACTCGAGCGCGAGATTGCGAGCCAGCTCTTCTAGTAGATTCGGCTCCGACGGAAGGCTGTACCGGATCTCCGCGAACGGCAACTGGCAGGCCCTAAACGAAGAATGCCTGAAGTCACAGCTCTTGATGGCAATATGGCTGAAGTTGCAGTCCAGAAACTTACATCCTATGAAGCGCGAGCCGATCACCTCAGCCCGTCGAAAATAACATCCCACAAAGACGCAATTAAGAAAGCTGCTGCTGTTGAGGACAACCTCCTTGAAACTGATGTTAGCGAAGGTACAGTGTGTGAAGTCGGCCTTTTCGATGCGTAACCCATCGAGGCGAGCCCCACCAAAGGTGAGGTCTGTTCCCAGGTAGGGATCCGCCAGGTTGCCGGTCGGCCTGCCGAGCACGTATGCGGATGGATCAAGCTCAAGCATGATTTTCCCGCCACACGGAAAAAGAAAAAAGAGATATTCTACTTTTCTCCACGTTTCATTGCGATTGTGTGGAACACCACCCGCTTGCTGGCGCCTGGCCGTCACGTGCCGCGACAGTTTTGGTCTTAAACACGTCCTCCACAGATCAGAGCGCAGAGCACAAACAGGAAAGCAAGCCGCAGCAGGCCACTCAGGACAATTCCGACTCTTTTGCCGGGTATTACCATTAACTGGCCTTGCTTGTCCAATAATTTTTTGGTGACGCGTAGCTATATCGTAGTGGCTATGGGCTTATTGACCCTCACCCTTGACCCTCTCCCTTCAAGGGCGAGGGAAGGAGAAGGGGCTGAGAAAATGTTCATTCATTCGCCCCCCCATCCTGCCTTCCCCCGCGAGGGGGGAAGGAACTAAATTCGGTACCACCTGCCCTTTGCGACACAGTCTCTCAAGGGCGAGGGAAGAAAAAGGAGATCAATCCTGGAAAAACGCTCTACAAAATTATAATAAACCTGGATTCAAGCCTGCGCGGGAATGACGACAAGGATATTCACCGCAGAGACACAGAGAGCACAGAGGCTCGCCTATTGAGCGTTTCTTTTCTGCAGCAGCTCGTAGACTCGCTCGCTCGTCAGCGGGAGGCGGTTGATTGGGACTCCGATGGCGTTTCTTACGGCATTGGCGATTGTGGCGCCCACGGGATCCAGAGAACCCTCTGCAAATCCTTTTGCGCCGAACGGGCCGGTCGGCTCTGGCTCTTCGATGACACCGGTTGCAAATTCTCGCGGCACGTCGCACATGGTCGGCATGAGGTAGGTAGCCAACGTGTTAGTGGTGACTCCGCCATTAATTTTCACTTCCTCCATGAGAGCAGAGCCCATGCCCATCATCACACCGCCGTGCACCTGGCCTTCAACAGCCATTGGATTGAGAGCGCGGCCGACGTCGGTCAGGGCGAGATACCGCAGCACCTGAATGCGCCCTGTTCCCTCATCCACCTCCACCAGCGCCACATGAACGTTGAAGTTATAAGTTCCCGCCGGCTTGCCCACTCCAGTTTCAGGATCCGGCGGAATGGTCTCCGGCAAAAACTCCGCCACATCAGTGATGATGTGCAGAGTATGGCGGCCGAAGATCTCGGCGACACTCATCCCTTGCTCGCGGTATCCCACCACGCCATTTATTAGTTTTAGATCTTCCGGCGCGCAGCCGAGATCGCGACTGGCGATTTCCAGAATCCGCTTCTTCACCTTTACAGCCGCAAGCCTTACGGCATTTCCCGAGAGATAGGTCACGCGGCTGGCCGACGTGGATTCGCAGTCAGGCGCAAGCGCCGTGTCATTGGTTACGACTCGCACGCGATCCACTTCCAGACCCAATTCCTCCGCGGCAACCTGCGCCATCATGGTATCGGAGCCCTGTCCGATGTCCACGTGACCGCAAGCCACGGTGGCGCTGCCGTCGGAAAGGAGGCTCACGATAGCGGTGCTCCGCGATGCTTTGCGGATGCTGCCGATGCCGCGGCTGGCGCAGCCGACGCCGACTCCGCGCTTCTTTCCGTCTGGCGCGAGCGGCACAAGCAATCGAAGCGAGTCCACCTCGCGTTTCGCTCCCGCCAGCATTTCCATTATGGGAATGCTGGTAGGCATCACTTGCCCGCAGGTATTCGGCAGCGTGTTGTCGAGAGCGTTGCGCATCCGAAGCTCAACCGGATCCACGCCGAGGCGAGCCGCCAATTCATCGATCATAGATTCCAGAGCGAAAGCCACCTGGGGAACCCCGTATCCCCGCATCGCGCCGCACGGCACGCAGTTCGTATAAACCACAAAGGCATCCGCTTTAAGATTGGGAACGTAGTAAACGCCCGAGACGTTGGTGATGGATTTCGTGATCACCGCCCGGCTGTGAAAAAGGTAAGCCCCTGTGTTACTCACAAGCGTTGCCTCTACGGCCAAAAACTTACCCTCACGGCTGGCGCCGAGCTTCATATCGATGACATACGGATGGCACTTGTAGCTGGCGATAAGCGACTCATCGCGAAAGTAGCGCACTTTGGCGGGGCGACCGGTTTTCCAGGCAATCAGCGCGGCATAGCATTGGGCATGAGGACTCAGCTTCCCGCCGAAGCCGCCTCCGGTCACCATCTGATGCACTCGAACGCGGCTTCGAGCCAACCCCAATACGCGAGATACTTCTTCCTGGTCCTGGTGCGCGTACTGCGTGGAGGACCAGACAGTCATCCCGCCATCGAGATCGGGCGCTACGATCGCCACTTCCGGCTCAAGATACCCGTGCTCGATTCGCGGCGTGAAAAAGCGTCTCTCGACGACGGCTGCCGCATCCTGAAACGCCGCTTCCACGTCGCCCCGCCGCACTTTCAGCTGCGTCCCGATATTGCCGCCCGCGTGCACTACAGGCGCGCCGGGTTGCATAGCCTTCAATGGGTCCAAAACCGGATCAAGAACCTCGTAATCAACCTGAATCTTCGTGAGAGCCTCTTCCGCGGCCTGCTCGGTCTCGCCCGCCACCACGGCCACGGCATCACCAGCATAGCCCACGAGATCGCTGCACAGAACCGGTTGATCTTTAATGATAGGCCCCATCGAGTTTTGCCCGGGAATATCCGCGGCAGTGATAACGGCGACGACCCCTGGATGATTGCGCGCCCGCGAGACGTCTATGGAGCGGATCCGCGCCCGCGCGTGAGGACTGCGGAGCACCTTTCCAAACACCAACCCTGGAAGAGAAAGATCGTCCGCATATTTCGCCTGTCCCAGCACCTTGCTGTGAGCGTCCGTGCGCGGGATTGGCTTCCCAATGACTTTATAATCAGAGCTCATCCCTGCTTGCTCCCACGCAATCGTTGCCCGGCGGCGGTTACGGCTTTCATGATGTTTACGTAGCCGGTGCAGCGGCAAATATTGCCGGCAAGAGCCAGGCGAATCTCTTCCTCACTGGGGCTGGGTTCCTCATCGAGAAGCGACTTTGCCGCCATAATCATACCCGGCGTACAAAAGCCGCATTGGACGGCTCCCTGATCGATGAACGCCTGCTGGAGTGGATGCAACTCACCGTTGGAGCTCAAGCCCTCGATCGTAGCGAGGGTGCCCCCATCCGCTTCAACGGCCAGAACAAGACACGCGTTGACAGGCTTTCCTTCAAGCAGCACAGTGCAGGCGCCGCAGTCACCGGTATCACAGCCTTCTTTCGTCCCTGTCAGTCCCAGGCGGTATCGCAAAAACTCAAGCAGCGTCTCATTGGGAGACACCGATATTTCCAAGGGTTTGCCGTTAACGATTGTACGGATGCTGCGCGCCTCATTCATGATCTGGCTGTTTCCTTGATCCCGGCGGCGATCTGCTCGAGCCCGCGCTTTACCAGAACACGCACCATTGCGCGACGATAATCCGCGGAGCCGCGAATATCGGTTATCGGCTGCCCATCCTTTTCCGCCGCGAGCCGGGCGGCATCGTCAATCGCGCTCGCGCTTATCGGCCGATCTCTGAGGGCTTCTTCCGCCTGGCGCGCTCGAATCGGCGTTGGAGCCACAGCGCCCAGAGAGATACGCGCATCCTTCCAATTTTTCGCTGAATCATCGGCGACCGCGAAAATCCCGACGCTCACGATGCAGATATCCTCGGGAGCACCGCGCGGCCCCAACTTGTAGAAAAAACTTCTGCCCAGCGGAGGGGCGGCCGGAATATGGATTTCGACGAGCAACTCCCTATTGAGCACCGTTTTTTTTGGCCCGACAAAGAATTCTTCCAGCGGCACCCGGCGCTCAGCTTGGGGCCCTACCAACTTCACTGACGCGGCAAGCGAGAGAAGCGCCGGCGCGCTGTCGGCCGCAGGTGAGCCATTACAGAGATTGCCGCCGATGGTGGCCCGATTTCCGATTTGTATGGAGCCGAGAATCGTGAGGGCGTCGGAAAGTAGAGGGAAGCGCTCCCGCACTAGAGGTGAGCGGGCAATCACACGCGTGCAGGCACCACCACCAACTTTTAGCCCTCCATTTTCCGGTTGAATGTTGCAAATACCGGGGATGTGCTTGACGTCAACCAGAGGTGGATGGGCTCCCCTCTTCTCCTTCATGGCCACCAAAAGGTCTGTGCCTCCACCGAAGAGGCAAAAACCATCAAGCCTGTTTATGATGGCCAGCGTTTCCTGCAGCGTGGACGGCCTGTAATAATCAAAGGGCGGGAGCCTTCCCAGCATGCGGCTTCAGGCAGCAAAACCTATACCACTGAAGCCGAGTCGCGAATGCCACTGAAAATCAAGGCTGCGGTGGGCCGCGATCAGCGAAATTTTGCAGGATTAAAAAAACTGAAGGCAGTTTTTCCTAAATCTTAGAGTTAAATCCTGGTGGGATGTGGTATAAGAATGATGACCTCTTTTCTGGATCCGCAGCCAAGGGGTTGTGAAAACAAGCATGATCCGCTATCTGTCCGCTCTCTTTCTTATTCTGCTTGTCGTATCCCCGAATGTCGAAGCTCAATCCTCTCCCGAAAAACTGCGCCTACTCTACAGCGCGGTGGGCGGCTCACAGGCATCGGTCTGGGTCCCGTTTGAGGTCGGAATCTTCCGGAAATACGGCCTGGACGTCGAGCTCCTTTATGTTGGCGGAGGCGGTCGCGCCGCGCAGGTTGTTCAATCGGGAGAGGTTCCGATCGGCGTTTTCACAGGAGGCGCCGTCGTCAACTCGAATCTTGCAGGCGGCGACCTGGTCATCATCGCCAGCTCTATGAACGTAATGACATTTTCGGTAATGGCTCGACCGGAAATCCGCCGCGTTGAAGACCTCCAGGGAAAAAGGATCGGCATTACACGATTCGGCTCAGCGAGCGACTTTGGTTTGCGCTATGCCGAAGAACTCTGGTCTGTCAGGCGGCAGCGCAACTTCGCGGTGATGCAGATGGGAGGCATGCCGGAGCTGTTGGCTGCGCTCAGAACTGGGGCGCTGGATGCCGCTATACTCAATGCGGAGCTGACGATCCTGGCGCGGAAGGAGGGATTTAAACAATTGGCCGACCTATCAAAGATCGGAATTAGCTTTCCGACATCGTCCGTCTGCACGACCCGCTCTTTCATCAAACGAAGGGAGAACACGGTGCGGAAGTTCATCCGAGCGTTTGTCGAAGGCGTCCACTTCGCGAAGACGCAGCGGGCGGCCGGCGTCCAGGTGTTGAAAAAATATTTAAGGAACGATGACACCGCGTTTGTCAACGATCTCTACGACCTTTACATCTTGCAGCACGTACCGCGAGTTCCGAAACCATCACCTGAATCTGTCAAGACCGTCATGGACCAGATGGCAGAGACGAACCCTCAGGTCACTAACCTCCGTCCCGAACAGTTCATCGATTTGCGATTTTTCGAAGAGTTGGAAAAAGAGGGCTTTATTCAACGACTGTGGAAATGAGTCTCCGGAATGCGAAGGGGGTGAAACAAAAAACAACCCCGGAGGGGCAGGAGGCCTTGTTGCGCTGACTTACACAGGGCCGTAGAGTCGTTTCGGGGTGATTTTTATCGAAGTCCTTTAAACACCCGCTCGTTCTGATGGCATACAATACATGAAGCTTGCCCGCGCTCCTCTAAATCGGAGACGAGCGCGTACGTCAATCCGTTGTCCAACCAAGTGAGCACTTTCCAGCCCGCCACCGATTGAAAATGAAACCGCAGCCCTTCCCAGGCTATCTCTTCCCCTCCCGATGGTTTTGCCATCGAATCCGAAGTCACGACCAGGGAGATCGGGTGACCGTTCAATCGATAGACGATATAGGCTGCATAGTCCTCCTTGAAGCCGACCAGACGCGCGCCTTCGACGTGGTAAGGTTTCGGTTCCGTCGCGCCCTGCGGATAATCCGGCAACTTCAGATTGAACGGAAGCTTTCCGGCAAACCAGGCAGAGATTCTTTCGGGCGAATCGCTAATGACTTCCAGGGGCAACTGCCCTCTGACGTGACGCAAATGATTGTCGACCGCCATAGTGACAAAAGGGCTAGGCTCTCCGCGAAAGGGCCCTCCGAGCGCAAACCACAAGACCACCAGGGCGGGCACTAAGAGCGCGCATGCCGCAATTGGGACCCAGGAAGGCAGGAATTTAAATCGAGAGCCGGGTCGCTGCAGCAACTCCGCAACCTTTGCGCGCAACGATTCCGGCGCCCTGTAAGTCGGGCGCGCCTTCCGGACCGCCGAGATGAGATCATGCTCGGCATCCAGAGCGGCGCGGCAATCGGCGCAGACTCGAACGTGCCTTTCCAAAATCAGCCGCTCGCGGTCCTGGAGCTCGTCATCCAGGTACAACGGAATATGTTCGAGGATGTGATTATCCACTTCTTTTTTTTCGGTGCAGACCCCAGGAGGTATTCTGGCCATTCAGTATGCCGCGCAGCTCGACCTTCGCGCGGCTCAAGCGAGACATAACGGTCCCCGCGGGACATCCCAAAATCGAAGCAATTTCCTGATAACTGAATCCTTCAAAATAACGGAGCACGACCACTTCGCGAAACACTTCGGGTAAACGCGCAACCGCCGCGCGAATGTTTTCAGACGAAACGTGCTGCTCAAATTGCTCATCCGGCCGCTCGCGCTCGTCCGATAACCACGGCTGCAGCGGCCCATCATCGTCGCCATTCTTTACCAGGGAGATAAATTCCGGCCCTTTGCTACGGTGTCGCCAATCGTTAATCCAGACGTTTCGCAGAATCGTAAATAGCCACACCTTGAGGTCATTTTCAATTTTATGCCGGGTAATTCCCTTAATGGCACGGAGGCAGGTTTCCTGGACTAAATCCTCGGCGTCGACGGGATTACGCGTCAACGACATCGCAAACCCGTAAAGCGCATCGAGGTTCTTCACGATGGCCTGTTCACAGTTGCCAGAGTTTTTTGCCCAGAACCGGATCACATCGCGAACTCCTGCAGGATAGTCCGTCCGCCAACCTCGTTCTTGCGGGAACCCTGTCTCGTTTCAGTCAAAAGAATTACACCTCTCTTTTCACGAGTCAATCTGTAAATGGGTCCCACCAATAATAACGCTTTCGACGGCGATTTATTCCGTTCTGAAATTACCGGGAATAAATTCTCGCTTCGGTTGTCTTATCTATCACCAGGAGTTCCAGGGTGGAGCTGAGGGAGCGGCAGCGACCTCTTATACCGGCCGGTTGTTGTTTTATTTATTTGAGGAGGAAAAGCATGCCCACCAAATCTACGTCGCGTCTCTCTCTTACGTTGTGTGTTTCGTTTTTTCTCGGTTCCATGACTGTAGACCCTTCACAGGTGTCGTCGGCCCAGGAAACCAAGGCCGCGGATGGCGGCGCGCTCGAGGGCAAGGTGGTATTTAGTGGAACTCCCCCTGGCCCACGAAAGATCATTCCCACACAAGATCTCGAGGTCTGTGGTAGTGCTCGAGACGAGCCGCGGATTGTTCTGGGAAAGGATAACACCGTTAGGGGAGCGATCGTTTACTTGAAGGGGGTTCAGAAGGCCAAACCATTTCAAAAGCCCAAGAAACCTCCTGTTATTGACAACGTGAAGTGCAAATTCGAGCCCGAGGTCCAGGTGGTGCCGACAGGGACAGAACTGCTCGTTCACAATTCCGACCCCATCCTCCACAACACCCACGGTTTTCTTATCGCCGGTACGAGCAAGCGGACGGTTTTTAACCATGCACTCCCTCAAAAGGGTCAACAGTTCAAGTCGTCGCTCAAGCAGCCGGGAATTGTGGATGTCAGATGCGACATACACGGCCATATGCAAGCCTGGATCTTGGTGGCCGAAAACCCCTACTACGCGGTTACGAAAGAGGATGGGGCTTTTGCCATCAAAGATATCCCCCCGGGAAAGTATACTTTGGTTACTTTTCAGCCACACACAGGGACCACAGAAACCCCGGTAACCGTGGAGGCCAAAAAAACGAATAACGTTACGGTCGAGCTAAAAAAGTAAGCGGCAGAGAGTGTCGCAGGGACGCCAAGTGTGAAAAGGAGGGCGTATCGATGAGCGATCTGGAACGTGAGCGTCGCGTGATCGAAAGTGAACTGAACAAGCCGGATGACCGGCCTGATCGATCTCTCAAAATAACCCGGAGAACCTTTCTTCATAGATCAATCGTGGCGGGCGCCGCGGCCGGAGCGGCTACTTACGGCTGGTTTCCGCTGATCAATACTCTCAACATGGCGTTCGGAGCTCAGGCCCCATTTGCCTTCGCCTGGATTTCGGACACACACCTCTATCCCAAAAACGTCAATACCCGATTCGTCGAGAAAGCCACCCGGGCGGTCAAAGACGTCCAGGCCATGAAACCGCCGCCGGACTTCCTCATGTTCGGAGGCGATCTGGCCCAATTGGGCGATCCCGTGGAGCTGCGGCTGGGGAACGACATCCTCAAGGAAATAACACTCAAGAAGCACTTCATCCCCGGCGAGCACGACTGGTATCTGGATATGGGTAAAACCTGGTCAAGTTTGTTCGGCAAATCCCCCTGGACGTTTGAACACAAGGGCGTGACATTCATCGGACTCGACACGGTAAGTCGCGCGCCTGACTATTGGTCCGCATCCAAGATGAGTCCGAAGGATAGGATGGGGCACATGGCCACTCTGGATGGATCGGTGGCCGGACCATGGGCCGGCGTCGGCAACGACCAGCTTCAGTGGTTGAACAAAACGCTTTCGCCTTTGGCAAAAGACAAGCCGATTGTGATTTTCACCCACAATCCTTTGTACGAGTATTATCCTCCATGGAACTTCTGGGTCAGGGATTGGCGCCAGGTTCACGAGATACTGAAGCCGTACGCCAACGTAACGAATATTCACGGCCATACGCATCAGGTTCTCTACAACGAAATCGGCGCCATGAGATCGATCGGCATGCTTGCCACCTCTTGGCCCTGGCCGTACGCGCCGGAAGGAGTTCCGGCGCTGACCAAACCGATGATACGAGCCAATCCCGGCGATCACTTTGATGGCGTGGGCTGGGGTAAGATGACCATAAAGGCGCCAAGGGTGGAGCACGAATACATGATGTGGCGTAAGGACGTTTATGCGGAAACGGCCGTCGACTCAGGGACTGGGGACAACGGGAATCAGATCTTGAGACCGCGCGTCGCCGATCAGATGTGGCCGTACAAATAGCGAGCGAAAGGAAGGTGAAGCGTTATGGGAAAGATTCTCCTGTGGCGTGGTGGACCTCTTCTCTTTGTGGCGGCCCTTTTCGTTTTCGTGTCTCGAATGGATGAAGTCGAGGCTCACAAAGAAAAACATACTCCGGCGCAACTCAAGGCTTTCCAGGATGTTTTCATGGAACAGGTGCGAACCGGAGATCTCTTGTTTCACGGGGACGCTGCAACCGAAAAACAACTCGGCGTGAATTTGTCAAGAACCGGCATGGCCTGCGCCATGTGTCATCCTTTCGCTTCGGATACGCACCCGCACGAATTTCCCAAGTTCCAGGAGCAGATGCAAGAGTTCGCGACTCTGCGGGATATGATCAACTGGTGCATCGAAAATCCCAACGAGGGAGAGAAGATCGATGTCAACAGCCCGGCGATGAAAGCGCTAGAGACGTACCATTACTGGTCTAATAAGGCGTCGACGCTGGATCCGGGGAAGCACTAGGCGGGGAGCTGGTGGCTTGGCAGAATCTGATTTGAGAATGCGTATGCACAATGTTTTGCTTTGCGTCATTCCCGTGGAAACGGGAATCCAGACTTGTTCATAATCTGGACTCCCGCGTTCGCGGGAGTGACGACTCTTGTTATGATGAGTCATTTGGACATTTCCCGAAGAAGTTTCTGTACGTGGAGCTCCGCACTTGTGCTAGCGGGAATCTTTACGGGTCTGAAGAGCCGATTTCTGCTCGCGCTCGAGCCATCCCCCACGACGCTGAAGGAACTCCACACGCCGAATCTGATCCTGCCGGCCATGACGCGAAACGGCACTCACGTTCCGGTCGCCGTCAAGATGAATCATCCCATGGAACCGCATCACTACATCCGGCAGATCCAGTTCCTTAACGAAGCCGATCCAATCCCGTCCAAAGGGATTTTTCATCCCACGCCCGCTAACGGCGAGCTCCACTTCGCCTTCCAGGCCCGAATGCACAGCGGCACTTCCACCGTGCTCGCCGTCGCCGAATGCAACTTACACGGCAAGTGGACCGGCCGCAGCCAGATTACCATCCCGGACGGGCAAGGAGGCTGCGCCACGGCGGACGGAACGAAAGAAGCAAAAACGAAAGAAGAGATTCTCCCGCCCGTAATCCGCATTCCCGAGCTGGTCCGTCGTGGACGACTGGTCAAAGGAGAGACGGCGGAAGTTCAGGTCAAGTTCAAGCACCCCAGCAAAACCGGGCTCCTCTATGAAAACAAAAAGTTCGTTCAGGTCGAGGAGCCCCTGTATGTAAAATCGATGCAGGTTTTTTACGGCGACCGCGTGGTCAGCCGCTATGAAATGACTCCCGGATTGAGCGACAACCCCTTTCTCAAATTCAAACTCAAGTTCGTCGAGGCGAAACCGATTCGCGTTGTTTTTACCAACAGCCTCGGCCGGCAATACACCGCCTTTACGGAGGTCGCCTTATCCTAGGAAACAGATGGACCGCGATTACGCTGACAGTGCTGCTCTTCGTGATCGATCTGCTTGGCCGGACCGGTCCCTTCTCAGAGACTTTACCCGCCGGAATCCAAGCCGTTGTCGCAGGGTCCGCCCAAAAAGCCGCCGATTTCCACGTCAATCCTCCTCCGGCGGCTCAATGCGCCTCTTGCCATGCGGAGCATTTCCAGGATTGGAGCCGCTCATCTCACGCCCGCTCTCTCACCTCGGAAGGTTTTCTCAGGACTTTTCCGCAATATCTCGACTTTGTTGGAATCCGGGCCCGAGAGGACCCGCAAGTCTCCATGGCCTGCTTCAACTGTCATGCCCCTCTCCTGAAAAACGCCGATTCAGAGATTATTCGCCGGGTGGCCGCTTTCGTGGTGGCGAAGGACATTAACAAGCTCGACGGCTTTGAAGTGGGCTGCGTCGCCTGCCATGCGGAGGGGAACGGCGTCTTCTCGGGACCGATCAGGAATCCGAAGGGCAATCTCTTCCACGCTTCAAAGTTTTCGGCTTCTTATAAAGAGGCATCCTTCTGCGCCACTTGCCACACATGGGCTCCAGCCAGCATTCCATGTTCCGACGTTTACAGCGATTGGAAGAAAAGCCGCGCGGCAAAGCAGGGCACCACGTGCCAGGCCTGTCATATGGCTGAGCGCGTTGGGATCACGGCTGTAGGATTGCCGCAGAGAAAAATACGCAGCCATATTGTTCCTGGTGGGCGGTCGGCTGACCTGCTGCAAAAGGCAGTGGCCCTTCATCTCAAGGCCGCCTTCCGGCAAGAGCATCTTGAAGTCACCGCCACAGTCCGCAATCTTACTCCGCATCGCGTGCCTGACGGCTGACCATGGAACAGTTACGCGGTCCTGGAGGTGACCGTATCGGACGAAACGGGATGGGAGTTCGACACGTTAAAGCGGGTCTATGCCAATTTCGGTCTCGATAAGAACGGGGAGACCACGGGGGTGGCGTGGAAGATTGTCTACCCATCGCCCAGTTCGACGGCTTTGAAGCCGGAAGAGATTCGAAATGAAAAACTGATCTTTCCTGTCCAGCCGCGGGACGCGAAGCAGTTCACTATCCAGGCCAGGATGCGCTATCACTACACACCGCCCTCGCCGGAGGGCTTCGGACACGAGCCTGAGGCAACGAAAATCGTGGAGACGACTTTGACCATTCCCGGCAAGCGCCCGTTGATCCACCGGAGAGCAGCGCATGGGTAATCACGCGACCGAAAACAGCGACGAGTTAATCAACAAGGACCTCATTAAGAAATGGCTTCTCTGGGGGTTTTTCTGGATTCTCTTTGCTCCCACGGTAGGAGTCATCGTCTCCACAAAGTTCACCTATCCCGACTTCCTAGATGGGATTCCAGAGCTGACGTTTGGTAGGTTGCGGCCCATTCACGTTAACGGGGTTATCTTCGGAACCTTTTCAACTCTCTTTATCGGCCTCTGCTACTACATCGTGCCTCGACTGGCTCAGATCCGTGTTTATAAGGAGCATTGGGGGTACCCGTTGCTATGGATCTGGAACTTAAACTTCGTCGCGGGCTTCGTTTCCCTCGCCCTGGGATACAATCAGGGTCTTGAAGCCGCTGAGTTTCCTCTCGTCGTCGATATTATTGTCTGGATCTCTTTGCTGGCGCTGACGGTCCAATTCCTCGTGACGGTCGCGATGCGAAAGGAGCCGGGGGTTTACGTCAGCCTTTGGTATCTCATCGCCGCCTTCATCTGGATGGATATCAACTGGTTCTTCGGCAACTTCATCGTTCCGTACAATGCCCCAGGCATCAATAATGCAGCCCTCCATGGTTTGTATATTCACTACATCGTGGGGCTTTGGATCACACCGGCGGGTTACGTGCTGATTTATTACTTTCTTCCGGCAAGCGTGAAAAATCCGCTCTACAGCCATAAGCTTTCTCTCATCGGCTTTTGGTCCCTTGCGCTTTTCTATCCCTTCGTCGGGATTCATCATTATCTCTACAGTCCCATTGCCGACTGGGCGGAAACGATATCCATTGTCACAAGCATTCTTCTGATCATACCCGTATGGACCGTGCTGCAAAATTTTTTTGGCACTATGATCGGACGCTGGCAAGGATTCGGCAGCAATCTAACAGCGAAATTTCTCATCACCGGGGCCGTGATGTATCTGATCGGGTGCTTTCAGGGTTCGACCGAGGCGCTTCGCTCCCTTCAACAACCAACCCATTTTACCGATTTCGTCATCGCCCACTCCCATATAACGATTTTCGGAACGTTCATGCTTTGGGCTCTGGGCGGAATCGTGTATGTTTGGCCGCGCATCACCGGCCGTGAAGTGCTTAGTTTCCGGATCGGAAACTGGGGGTTTTGGCTGATCACGGCCGGAATTTCCGCCATGGTTCTGATCCTCGTCGCACAGGGGTTCCAGCAAGGCTACATGCTGATGTCCGGAACAGAGTGGGTCAATTCGCTCGTAACCATGAAACCCTACTGGTGGTTTAGAACATTCAGCGGAATTTCGATGGACATTGGAATGGATCTGATTCTTCTTGGCCTCTTATGGGGATCCAGGCCGTCCCTGGCAAAATCAACGTAGCAACTCGAAGGGAACTGCATGCGGTACGCAAGAACAGTAGCCATCATTGCGGGTTTCGGCTTCATCACGCTGGCGCTTTTTGTTCAGGGGCTTCTCCCGGCACTGCTTCCGGAATCCCGAGAAGATAAAGTTGCGAGGGCTGTCAGGACAGGGCTGGGCGACCTCAAATGGGTCGAATACCGCGCGGAAAATTACACGGAGTTGGAGCAACTAGGCCGGCAAGTCTATATTCGCGAGGGCTGCTGGTATTGCCACTCTCAATACGTCCGTCCCGTTACCGGTGAAGATCAACGTTGGGGACCTGTCTCCCAGGCAGGAGAGTACGCTTTTGATCAGCCCCATCTATTCAGCACCAGGAGAATTGGACCCGACCTCACCCGCGTAGGCTTGAAATACGGCGATCACTGGCATTTGGCCCATCACTGGAATCCGCGCCTCGTGGTGCCCGATTCCAACATGCCGAGCTTCCCCTGGCTCTACCACAAAGTCGCAGTTGGATTGAACGAGAAGGAGGGGAAACTTGTTCTAAGAGAGAGCGCCGATTTGCGCCGGATCTTTACCTTCAAGGAGGGAAAAGAGATTCTGCTCATGCCCAATACGGACGGGGTTGCCTTCGCTCGGGAGAGAGACGGAGTTCCGGTTCTCAATCTCGATCCTTTACCCGATCCACCGAAAACAAAACTCCTCACCATTGTTGTTCCGACGCGGGAAGCGGAAGCTCTGGTCGCCTATATCCAGAAACTGGGTATGAACCGCGGGCAATGGCGGGATCTCTTCGAGCCCCAGCGCGTCTTTGCCAGTCAGTTTTCCATCCCGGACTCGCAGGAATGGACCCAACACGGAAAAGAAGTTTACCTTCGCCGCTGCGCCGGCTGCCACGGTGAAAAAGGAGACGGCAATGGCCCGGCGGCGACTTTTTTAGAGCCGCGACCGAGGGACTTCAGGGATGGAGTATTCAAGTTTCGCGTCACGCCATCGGGCGCCCTCCCGACCGAAGGCGATCTCTACCGAACGATTACGCGGGGAATCCGCGGCACCGCCATGCCTAGCTGGCACGAGCTTTCGGAAAAGGAGCGCTTGGCGGTGATTAAATTCATTAAGACTTTCTCTGCCGCCTGGAAGGAGAAAGAGCTCAAGCAACCGCCTATTTCTATTCCCGATCCGCCACCTGCGAGCGAAGAACTCATCGCTCGAGGCGAGAAAGTCTACATCAACGAAGGAAGATGCTGGAACTGCCATGGGGGTCCAGGAACAAAAGATGGCAAACCGTTCACCTACCCCTGGGGGCGAGGGCCGGCGGCCCCTGGACTAAAAGACGATTGGGGGTTTCCGTTGCTAGCAACAGATCTTACCACGGGGATATTTAAGTCCGGACCCGACGTGACCGATATTTTCCGAACCATGAGCACGGGTCTGAACGGCGCGGCCATGCCATCTTTCAGCGAGAACCTCTCGGAGGAGCAGCGCTGGGCGATCTCCTATTATATTCTGAGCCTTTCCGCCTACACGGACCCGTTGCATAGAAAGAAGCTGCAGATTCCGGAGGGGGCGAAGGCCGCCCTCGACAACCCGGAATTGAGGACGCCAACCTGGCGTGCCGCCTTCGATCCATCCAGAGCAGCGACGGCAGTGGCCCAACAAAAATCGAAGTCCTATCTCGGCATCGCGGAGTAAAAGCCGTGTTGGAAGCACTGACGTTGATAGAATTTATCGTAGCTTTCCTGATGGGACTTGCAGCTTGCTGCTTTCTCTTCTGGGGGATTTTTTCCGGAGCCTTCGAGAATGTCGAGGAAATCAAGGACAGGATTCTGGAGATTGAAAACGATGAACCATGAACATCGCAGCTCGAAAGAAGACAAGGGTTCCCTTGAGAACTACGCCGGAGGCGATATCCAGTCGCGCCATGGCATCGTCAACAAATGGCTGCTCGCCGTTTACGCGGTGCTCTTCGGCTGGTCCATTTACTATCTCGCCGGGCCTTTCGAAGGGTGGAGGCCGACGTTTGGGTTTTGGGGAGGATTGGGGCCTGGCCTGGGGAGAGAAGGCGCGCAGGGACTCGGCGGCACAGCGGTCATCGCCTTCTGGCTCATTCTGATCTCCATCGTGGGCTTCTTTGCGTGGGTCGTTTTTCTAACATTGAAGAAATAGTTCAAACGTGGAATGCCGTGAGCCTGGTTGAAAGAATCGTTTTTGCGCTGGTCTGGGTGGCCTTACTGGTGCTCGCCTCAGACGCGGCCTTCAACATTTTCAGCGCCCTGCGTCTGGGCTCGCTTTATTGACCGCTTTCGTCTCCCCTCACCCAGCAGAGCGTTTACGAGAAACAAGATCGCGATTAAATACGTCGTACTCCCCACGGCGAACATAACGATTCCACCGCCGATTTGATCTTCCCGGGGCGTCAGATCCCACAGCCGCAAAGCCGTTTCATAGTGTGGATAGAGAATGCTGGTCGAAAGGGCAATCAAGCCGGAAAGGAGTGCGTCCTGCGTGGCGGCCAGGAACAGATACAGGATCCGCACGCCGTCTTGAATCGGCGCAGGTCGAGACACCGGGCGAATAACGGGCCACCAGAAAAAAAGCGCAGTGAGAAAGAACAGGATATGCTCGACGTCGTGAATCCATTCGTTCCGCAAAGCCGCCTCATAGAAAGCCGGATAATGCCAGGCCCACAGGTTGACGACATAGAGGCTCCAGGCGATCGGCATCCGGCCTAAGAAATCGCGCGCGCTTCGTATCACAGAGTGCCGGGCCAGAAGATTACCAGCCTGCAATCGCGGGCTCCCACCTAGTCCCCATAATAGGATGGGAACGGGATTCGCAAGCAGGATAAGCGGCGGCGCAAGCATCATGAGCAACTCGTGCTGCACCATATGGGCGATGAGCAGGTAAGAAGCCAGTTCGTCGATGGGAGATAACAACGCGCAGCCGATAGCGCCTAATGCGAGTGCATAAAAAACCAGTTGACAGACTTTGGCCTCTCCACCCATTTTTCCCAGACGCACCCATCCACGAGTATAAAGCGCTCCAAAGACAACCAGGACGGAAATTACATCCCATCGCCAATGCCAATCCGTAAGCACGGTGTGACCCGCAGCCACATGCGCGTGCGCTCTCACCGCAAACCAGGTTAAGGACAACGTTGCGACGACGAGGATCATCAATGCTGTCATTCTTCTTTTGGCGACCTGCATGCCACACCTGCGCCGTCCCATTGATATCACAATCAACGATCGTAATTCTGGCCAGCTCACCGTTCCAATCCGGTGGCCCCGCCCACTACTTATCCCGCAGACCTCCACCTACAGCTGTTGCAGTCAGAAGCGTCAGGGAACGTTCCTAATGCGTGGAATTTGAGAAATTACCTTATTCTAGCGTCAGCTCCATGCCGTCGTAAGCAATTTCAGCCGTAACACCGTGCTCTTCTGCCCATTGACGAAGTCCTTCATTAATTCGATCTTCATTTCCTTTAACAATTGCCGATCCACAGTGCGTAATGACCATACGAGAAACGCCTTCCTTACGGCACCAGATGAGTTGTTCCCTGATTGTGGTATGGCCAATTAGCTGATTGCTGCGTTTGTCCCTTCTCAATATGGGACGGCTTATCGTAGCTCCGTCGCCTATATAAACGTCGATGCCCCTAAAGGCTTCTGAGCGGCCACGAATTCGGACGACATCAGGAACGTAAAAGATGGCGGCGCCTCCGGCCTGAATTCGATATCCAACGGCTGGCGCTCTTATTGAGTGTACGACAGAGAAGGCTTCAAAGGTTATGCCGGCGATTTTTTCGGCCCCTCGAATGGCCAGTATTCGACGGTTTCTTGATTCGATCGGGAAACTTTTTATTTTGTCCCATGCTTGTTGAATTGCATAGACGGGACAAGGCGATCCGGCTTTAAGGCCAAAAGCGTGATCTGGATGCGGGTGCGTGATCACGACGGCGTTGGGACTTATCTTTCCCAATTTCTTGAGCCAGTCTTCTCCGCAATCGATCATGACCTTTTTGTCTCGATAAGCGACCATTGTTGAGGTATGCCGGCGGTGGCGGGAATTATAAGAATCGATGTAACCTCTGGTGCCCAGAAACGTCAGTTTCATCCTCACAGATAACAACCCCCGACTCGCCTTCCGGCGCGCTGATGCGATTGTGCTTTCTCAGCGATCTCTCCTTGGGCTGCAGCGCTCGTGCCTTCGTCCCAGGCGAACCATCCGGGCAAGCAAATAGTTGATAAGATCTAAATATCTCCGTTCACAACTCGCCTCAACAGAAGAGACCGCAAATACCGACAAAGCTGCCAAGCGGTGCCGTGGGATTTTCCGTTTTTCGAATCGAGGACCATGAAAACTTTCGCGGGGATCTTGGTATAATGTGGATCCGGACCCGTGGGACGAACTGCTCAGCCTGAAGATGGTACCCCAGTCAAATCCGCCGCTGTTAACCGCGGTAGAGGGAGGTGTAACCTTTTTACTACACCTTTTTACCTACACCTTGGATATTTGAAGTTGTTTGTAAGTACTTAATTTTATTGTATTGCCCGCACTGGCACAGGCATTGCACCAGTTTAGAAGATTAAATCGAAATCTCACCGAAGATCGCTGAAGTAATTTTGAAAGGAGGGTAAAGCAATGAAGCAGTTGTGGGTTAAGAACGGATTGGCTGGAGCACTTTTCCTCGCGCTGGTCTTCCCTGCGTGGGCGGCTGAAAAAAGAGAGGCTGCTCCCAAAGAGGAGAAAAAGATGGAGAAGACCGAGAAGATGGAGACCAAGGCTCCGGCCAGAGGCTCGGAGGAGACCAAGAAGGTCCAGGAGGCCTTGAAGGCGAAAGGCCAGGATCCAGGTCCCATCGACGGCATTATGGGTCCGAAGACCCGGAATGCTTTAAAAGCCTACCAAGAGGCGAGCGGTCTCAAGGCAACAGGAAGGCTGGATGATCAAACCGCGGAAAAGCTTGGCGTAGAAAAGCCCAAGTCGATGGCAAAAGAAGGCAAGAAAGAGACCAAGGAGCCGATGGCGAAGGAAAAGAAGGAAGGGAAAATGTAGTGCTCTAAAAGGAGACGAGGGGAAATCATCAGGGATTTCCCCTCGCTCTCTCGTGCTCGGGATCCAGGAAAAGGGGACATCTCTAAAGCCGGAAGAGGATCACCGCTGCCTTCTAGCGGATTCCAAGCGCATCGTTATAGATTTGTTGATAGCGACTGTAGTCTTCGGTTCTTATCACATGCAGATTTCCGTCGAGCAGCTGATCGATGTCTGCCGACGCACTTTTGATTCCCCGGCGTAGCGGAATCTTTGCCGCCCTGACCAGCGCCTGCTGGCCCTCCACTGAAAGGTAAAAATCCACCAGCAATCGGGCGGCCGACGGGTGCGGCGCCTGTCGGGTAACGGCGACGGCCGACGGCGTCGCGAAGGTTGGAGAAGTTGGAACCCAGTTTACCGGGCCGCCTTTTTTCTTCATCGCATCGATCTTTGAGACCTGCATGAAAATAGCCACCGGGTACTCGCCTGCGGCCAGAAGGTTCGTCATGTGCGCGAAGCCTTCCACTGGCCGCAGGCTTTGCTGGCCCAATCTTTTCATGTAGGCGATGCCTCGTTCTTCTCCATGCAGCTCGATCATCCCAATCAAAGCATAGGGAGCGCCTCGGTTGATTCCCATCTGACCCTTGAGGCGAGGATCCAGATAGTCTTCGAAGCTCTTCGGCGCCTTCTCCCGCCCGATGGTCGTTGTGTTGAACCCAGTGATCAACATATCGGTGGTCATGGCCGACCAGTAACCCTCCGGATCCGCCATGCCCTTCAGAACGTGGGCAACCTCGGCCGACTCATGCTTTACCAGTATGCCTTGTCCCTTATAGTAGAGAATGGCCGAGAGGTTGTTTCCGACCACATCGGCCTGCAGTTTGCCCGCCCTATGTTCCAACATCACACGCGAGATCTGGTTACTGGAGCTGAGCCTTACGTGCCGGACACTGAGAAATGGATATTTTTCCTTTGCCGCCTGGCTGAAGACCTGAAATTCCCCCACGGGCATCGTCGAGTAGAGAACCACTTCACCTTCTTTTCTGGCTTGCTCTAAGATTTCTCG
This sequence comes from Deltaproteobacteria bacterium, assembly GCA_016210115.1. Classification (GTDB taxonomy): domain Bacteria; phylum Desulfobacterota; class Binatia; order UBA9968; family UBA9968; genus JACQUW01. The sequence continues at coordinate 22,905 of JACQUW010000297.1, forward strand.
CGGCGCAGCCGCCGCCGCGAAGGCGATGAAGACAACAAAAAGAAATACCATCGGAGAAACGACCTTAAGCCGCTTGATAGCCATATAAATTTCTCCTGCCCCGGTCGAAAGCTTCACGCTTTCGGAGAGGCGACGTAACCGTTAATCGTAATCAGCCGGCTCGCCTTGCTGCGTATGGATATACCCCGTGCTCTCCATGCAGGGCCGGTTGGTGTGCACGAGAAACCGCGCCGTCTCCTTGCCCGTGTTAAAGTGCTGGTGCCAAGCGAAAACCGGAATCACCAGCGTGTCCCCCTTTTTCCACTCGCACTTCTGGTCTTCGATGATGCTGTAGCCCTGTCCCGAAATTATATAATTGGTCTCCTCATAAATATGGCGATGCGCGCCCGACCGTTTGCCCGACGGGATTTCGGCAAACAGCGTGCCGAGAACTTTGACGTGGTAGCCGAGCTTGGTGTCGACCCCGTAAGCGACACGGCCCATCGGGGTGGGAGAGAATTCTAGATCTTTGGCTCGCACCACGACTTTGCTGTCGCGCCTGCGTTTCTCTTCTTCCTGGGCGAAGTTAAGCTGATCGAAGTAGATTTCGGCCGCCGTTGGCACACCGCTACTGCGCGGTCCTTTCGGTTTCCACCGGGTCTGATCCAACTCGACTTTGCCGCCCGGCGGCGCTTCTGCTCCCCCGGGAATGAGCGTCTTCATCGCCTCCTCTCCCTTCTGCGCGAAAACCCAATACTCCGGGTAGTTCTCTTCTTCGTAAAGAGCGATACCGGTAGCCATAGAAAAGGGGCCGGTCGTCGCTGCGAAATAGATCAGGTCCTCGCTGCTCTCATTGTGGTGACGATGCCACGCAAAAACGGGGACGCAGATGAGATCCCCTGCCTCCCAGGGATATTTCACACCGTCAATGACGCTGTAGCCGTGCCCCTGGTGGATATAGATCACCGCTTCAACGGTATGGCGGTGGCCCAGTTGCTTGCCGCTAAATTCCATCTCTTCGCCCACGGACCGGAAATTGATCCAGAAGCGAAACGTGCGCTGGTTAAAGCCTAGCCGAGGATCGACAATATACACGTGGTAATGCTCTTTAAGCTGCGCCGCGACGTGCTCGGCCGGAACGTGCACCGGAGACTTCCGCCGGCGCTCCAGTTCTTCTTTACCGAAGCGGACGTGCTCCATCTTCATCTTCAGGTGCTGTGCTTTCTCAACCATAACCATAGGCAGATTCCTCCTCTTTGATTTCAATTGGGCGGCCAGCTTGTTTCAATCCATTTCTTCCATCGCCTCGCCGGCCGCGATAGGCGCGCGCAACTTGCGTCTCACGCATATGCCCTTTGGAGAGATCGCGAGACACAGTTTGCCTGAAGGCTCACGATTATGGGCGACAAGCAGAACCTAAATAGCCGCGATTCCTCGTCAATGCCGCCGGAGATCGATTGAATCACAACTGAGGTATTGGACGTTGGGGACCAAACTATTTGTAAAGACCGTCGATATACCCGCTCGACTGAAGCTCTTTCACGAAACGCGCGTCGACGAACTCCTCGGGTGTTCTCGCCTTGATGGCCGGCCGCTTGACCGCGAGCTCGTCGAGAATTGTTTGCACGCCGGCAAGGGAAGGAACAGGAGCTTTCTCAAATCCTTTCAAGATGTCTCTTTTATACATCGCTTCCAGAATGTCTTTATCGTTTAACCGCATGAACCTTTCGAGAGATCTTAGCGTGAACTCTTTGTCGGTGCGCATCTTGTGGATGCCCTGGACGAATACCCTCATGAATCTTCTGAGGACGTCGGGATTGGACTGGATGTATTTTCGCGTTGAAGCTATCGTCCCTGTCATGTAGTCGAGCCCGAGCGTGCTGAAATCCGCAAGCTCTTTCCAGCCCATCGCTTCCGCCCTCAAATCGTCGGGCGTACTGAGCGGCGCGGCGTCGATGGCCTTCGCTCTTCCCGCTGCCAAAAGCTCGGGAATACCTCCGACCTGAATCAACGGGACATCCCGGTCCGGAGTCAAACCCCACTTGTTCACCATCGCCCATCGCACTAGAAAATCGGTCGAGGAGCCAAACCGGGTAACCCCGACTTTTTTGCCTCTGAGCGCGGAGATGGACGAGACCGCAGGGTTCGCCATCAGGCGAAACATCGGGACTTTGACCGTATTCGACACGATAACCACATCGGCGCCGGCAATTGCCGCCTCTATCACCGCCGAAGCGCCGACGTGAGCGAGACCCACCTCGCCTGCCAGCATGGTCTGGACCACTTTGGAGCTTCCTCCGATGCGAATAAGCTCAAGGTCCAGCCCCTGCTTCTGAAAGAAACCCGCTTCCTTCGCGACCCAGGCAACGGCCTGATTGGAGCTGAAAGCCACATGCACCAGCCGGACCTTCGTCAATTCCTGAGCGAAGCCTCCACTGCTTAAAAAAAGCCCGAAGCACGCAGCCAAAAAGCCGCAAAACGGTCGAACTCTCGCTCTCATTCTATTCACCCCCTCTTGGATCAACCGCTCTGACCTATCGTGAAAGGTGAAAAGTGAATCGTGAATAGTCGATCGTTTCCCGTTTTTACCTTTCACTTTTTCCGTTTTACTTTTCACTGTGTTTTGCCAACGCTTCTTTTGCCGCCGGCACGATCTCGTCTAAATGATCCACCACCGTTACGCCGGCCTTTCGGAGCGCGCTGACCTTGCTCTCGGCATAACCTTTCCCGCGGGTAATCATCGCGCCGGCGTGACCGAACCGGATCCCGGGCCTGGCATGCTTTCCGGCGATGAAAGCAACCAATGGTTTCGTAAAGCCTCCCTTAAGAATCAACTCCGCCGCGTCTTCTTCCATTGTCGCTCCGATTTCGCCGAAAGCGACAACGCAATGAGTTTCCCGATCTCGCTCGAAAAGCTCCAGAAGCTCGCGCCAATTGGTCGCGACAAAGGCATCACCGCCGGTGGCGACGGCAGTGCTCTGGCCGATTCCACCTTTTGAAAGATAATAACAGACCGTTGTACGCTGGCCGCCGCTGCGAGAAATTACGCCGCAGTGGCCGGGCGTAAAGATGCTCCGCGCGCTTTCTTCCTTCCCTCCGGCGCCGCCGAGAACACATTTTCCCGGGCTGATAATTCCCGCCGAATTGCCTCCCAAAACAGTGGCTCCTCTTTCTTTGGCATAGGCGATGACCTCGAGCATGTCATGCTGGGGGATCCGCTCCGAGGGCACGCTGATAATCTTCACCCCGGCATCGACAGCTTCGATAATTGCGTCTTTTACGAGTCTTCCCGGCACGGCAAGAACCGTCGCATTGATTCCGGGCTCGGCTTTCTTTGCTTCGCGCACGGAGTCAAAGACCGGGAAATCGAAGATGCGGCTTCCTCCTTTGCCCGGAGTGACGCCTCCGGCTACGCGCGTTCCATAAGCTCTCATAAAGCGGGCATAGCGGCTCCCGGCCGCGCCCGTGATACCTTGAACCAAAGCCACCGTGTTTTTATCGATGAGAATAGCCACGTCATCCCTCCCAATAAACAGGCCTGAGTCCCTTCGCCGCCATATCTTCGAGCGCGGTGTTTAATGCGGGGATGGGAAGCTCTATCCTCAGCGCGCCCTTTCCGTCGATTCGGCAGGCCTCCTCGCATGCCAGGCATTCGCTGCACTGGCCCTTCCGGGCAGCTTCAGCGGAAATTTTCAGGACCGGCGTCCCATCCCGAAGCTCCAATATGCTGCCGCTGCCCCTCGGGTTGCAGGCCGGAATGCAGGCCTTCGTCTCGCACTGAAGGCAGGCGGCATAATCAAATAATATTGTTCCTCCGGAATACGTGGAGAACGAATAACTCATAACCCAACTCTTTTTCTTTCCATTTCCCAATCACAATAAAGCAAATCGAATTCGCGCGCCGCGTCTCTTTCCGTGGCGTCCGTTCCCAATACCCTAATCCATCGAGAATTGTAGATCCCCGTTTTTTTCAAGACCTCGATCGCACTGTTCGAGTACGCTCCCCGCAGCAGGAAAAGACACGGGATATTAGGCTCGCCGTTCGTCTTGGGGTAAAGCTCCATCCAGGCCTTGAGGATTCCGCGCACGTTTTCATCCAGGCGCTGCGTGGCCACACAAGTGCCGAAAATGTATCCCTTGATCGCAGGCTGCGAGAAGATGATCTTGGTGATGCGATAAAGTTTCGAAGCCGGCGGGGACCCTGAGGTATCGCAAAAATTCACCGGATAATACCCCAGTGGCGCAAGCTCGTCGAGCAGCGTGAGGCTCACTCCGGTCCCGACGCAGTCGAAACCTATCGGGATTTTTCCAATGGACCGAACATAGCTCCCGTCCGGATCTATTTGGGTAAAATGAGCCGATCCCCGGTGATCGTTTTCGTCAATCTTTCCGGCCGCTATCTCTAGCAGCGTAGGCGGACGATCTCCCGATTCCTCGACGATCTCCAAACCCAAGTCCTTGTGGCGGTAGAGCGCGTCATCATCGATATCGACCCGGGCATCCAACGCCAGAAACCGGTCTCCGCAAAGAGCCAGAGGGTTCACCTCGACCAGTTTGCAGTCGTAAGAGCGGTACAGGCGGTAGAGGCTATGAATCACCTGACCGAGAGACGCGGTTCGCTCTCTGCCGAGTTGGGAAAGTTGTGAAGCGAACTCTACGGCTTCTTCCAGGCTGAGGCCTTTCAGAATATCGACCCTGCGCGTCAGAAGACTTTCACTCCTGTTTATCTCCTCCACATCGATTCCACCGTGGCCGCTCAGAAGAACGACCGGCATGCGAGCTGAAGGATCGGCGGTGACGGCAACGTAAAATTCACTTTCGATCCTTGCTTTTTCCTCTACAAGAACAGATCCCCCCGGCGGCAGAGCTTTAAAGAGAATTTCTGCTTTTTCGCCGGCCTCTTCAGGTCCATTCGCAAACAACACTCCTCCAGATTTCCCCCTGCGCCCCGTGAGTGTCTGAATCTTAAGGACCACGGGACAGCCCAACTCTCGTGCCGCAGCCAAAGCTTCCGCCGAAGTGGAGACAAGTTTGCTTTTTGGAACTGCCAGCGACTGCTGAGCCAAAAGTCTCTTACCCTGATGTTCAAAAAGTCTCGCCATTCCGACCTCCGACTTCTGACTTCCGATTTCGGACCTCAGACTTCCGACCTCTGACCTCTGACCTCCGACCTCTGACTTTCATCATTCCTCAATGTACTTCCTCGGATCGGCGATCTTGCCCTCGATGGCGGTCGCCGCAACGGTCGCGGGCGAGGCGAGAAAAATAAAAGCCTTGGGATTTGCCATCCGTCCCATGAAGTTGCGGTTGATGGACGCTATGCACCTTTCTCCATCGCCCAGCGCAGCCTGAAATCCCCCAGCGCAAGCCCCGCATCCAGCGTTCAGGATGGCCGCTCCGCTCTCCACCAATGTCTGGATGTAACCTTCTTTGATGGCGTCCAGGTACACCTCCTTGGTTGCCGGCGTAACGATAAGTCGCGTGCCGGGATGAATTCTCCGCCCTTTCAAAACACGGGCCGCAGCCGCGAGATCCTCGAGGTTGCCATTGGTGCAGGACCCGATATAGGCCTCATGAATCTTGTCCTGAGGAGCCTGTGAAATCGGCACAACATTATCCGGGCGGTGCGGCAGAGCCACGGAAGGCTCAATCGTCGCCAGATCGATCTCAGTAACTCTGTGGTAATTCGCATCGGGGTCGGGATGAATTTCCTCGTACTCTTTCTTGGCGCGGTTCTTTAAATAATTCCTCGTCACCTCATCGACTTCGACATAGGCGGTCTTGGCTCCCATCTCGGTCGTGACATTGGCGAGGGTCGTGCGTTCTGAGATATCCATCTCCCGCAAAGCCGGCCCATGAAACTCCACCGCTTTATAACTGCAGCCCCGGGTCGTAAAAATTTTGCTGAGACTCAGCATCAGGTCCCGAGCAAAAGTCCCGAAATGAAAACGTCCCTTGAGAACGATCTTGACGCTCTCGGGCACTTTGAGCCAGAGCTTTCCCATGACCCAAATCGAGGTGACCTCGGTAAAGCCGATTCCCGTCCCGAAGGCGCCCAGGGCTCCGTAAGTGGTGCAGTGCGAATCCGTGCCCGGAATCAATGTCCCGGGAAGCACATGGCCGTTTTCCATCAGCACCTGATGGCAGATCCCCGCCTCGATACCGTAAAACCATTTTATCTGCTGTTCGGCCGCGAATTCTCTGATCAGGTTGTAATTATTAGCACTCTGGGCTGAATCGGCTGGAGACCGATGATCGAGCACCATGACGATTCTCTCAGGATCCAAAACCTTCTTGCCGCCGAAATTACGAAACTGGCGAATCACTCTCCATGAAGCGTTATGGCTCATGACCAGATCCGGACTCACTTCCACGATTTCGCCGGGATCCACTTTCGCCTTGCCGCTCTTTTTCGCCAAGAGCTTTTCCGCAAAAGTCTGGCCCATTACAAACTCCTTTCAACGCGCGACGCGCAAACAAATAAGTTATTCCCAGGAACTCGCACAAACCACCTGTCCATCGTCGTCAGCCGGCGAGAGTACCCCTCGCCCTCTCCCGCAAGGGGAGAGGGGATTAGGGGAAGAACTCCCTGCTCCCTGCTCCCTGCTCCCTGCTCCCTGCTCCCTGCTCCCTGCTGTTACCCTGCTTGTGAAATATAGTTTCTGATCCTCGGCTCTAATCCTCCCGCCTCGAGCATCTCCATAAGAAAAGGCGGCAGAGGTGGGAAGCTGAATTTTTGATCGCGAAGCCAGACGCAACCTGCCGCAAGGTCCACTGTTATCTCTTCCCCGTCGTTCACCGCGTCTACCACTTCGGGGCACGCCACCACCGGAAAGCCGAGATTAATCGCGTTTCGGAAGAACGTGCGAGCGAACGACTTGGCAACGACGGCAAGCAGTCCGGCTCCCTTCAGGCAGGTCACCGCCTGCTCGCGCGCGCTGCCGCAACCAAAATTCTCGCCCGCGACGATGAGCTTGTAATTTTTGAGCTTTGGCGGGAAGTCCGCCCCGTATCCCTCGAGGGCGTGCTTGCCGAGTTCTTCAGGCTCGATGTAAATCATAAATTTTGACGGGACGATGATATCGGTGTTTACGTCCTCCCCCAGCTTGAGCGCCGGACCTTTCAAAATTTTTTCCACGGATTCTCTCCTTTCCACCACTTCGGTTCGTGGGCCACTTCAGGGCCCAGGATTATGGCCTTCGCTCCTTTGGGCTCGCTCCTCGATTGCTGTTACGAGTTGAAGGATCCGAGCTAATGCGACGGGACCTTACCCGCCAGGAATACCTCCCTGAATTCCTTTGCGATCTCTTCGTACTTCTGGGCAAGATTCAAGTCGAACGGAATAACTTTGACTCCTTTCCACCTGGGGTCCTTCGGTATCACATCTTTGCGCGCGGAGCCCTTCCACGCTTCATTCACCCATACCTCCTGTTGAACCTCGCGGGATAGCATGAAGTCAAGGTAGAGCTTCGCCGCGTTTGGATTTTTGGCCGATTTATACATTCCCATCCCGACCGGGTTCGAAAAGACCGGATCCAGCGCAACCCAATCCACCGGAGCCCCGCGATCTTTCGTGACACTGACCCTTGGGCCCCACGCAACCGACAACAAAGGAAATTCACCGGCGGCCAGCAACTGCACCATCTGAGTGTGACCGCCTCGGTATTGAAGGTCTTGCTTGGCAAACTGACGCATGAAGTGGAGCCCTTTTTCTCGGCCGACCGCCTTAAGATAACTTGCAAACCATTCGTACTCTTCGTCAAAGAAGGCGATCTTGCCTCTCCACTTCGAATGCAGGAGATCCTCCCAAGCTTTTGGAACGTCTGCCGGCGCTACCAGGTTTGTGTTAAATGCCGTAACCACAGTGTTCACATAATACGCGGCCCAAAGTCCTTGCGGATGTTTAAATCCTTCGGGAATGGCCTTTGTCTCCGGAGAGGCGTAAGGCGCGAAGAAGCCTTGTTCCGCAAGATAAAACAGCTCAAAACCGCTGACGCCAATGACATCCACATCGCTCCTTTTCGCCGTCCGGGCTTCCGTGAGCAGACGGTTGCGCAGTTTCTCAGATGGCATGCGGATCGCGTTAACCTTTCGAATGAAGGGATACTTTTTCTTGAACCTGTCAGCGACCATCGTCTGAAATTGAATTTCTCCGACGGCCCAGGTTACCAACTCGCCTTCTTTTTGGGCTCCGATCAGTACAGGGTCGCTTTCCGCTGCTTGAAGCGAATTGAAGGTTGCAATCGCATGCACCCCAATCGCCAGAAACAAACCGAATCCGAGAGACAAAATCCTGCCCATGACTTACCTCGTTAAGTGGGTTATTGATGGTTGCTATTTGGAAAGAACCACAGCCGGACCTGCCGCATATTTCTTCACTTTCGCCTCATCCAGCTCCACACCCAAACCAGGTTTATCTAGAACAGTCACCTCTCCGTTCTCCATGGGTATCGGCTCAGTGATAATGTCATCCACGACGCGCTCTTCGGGCCGGCCATAACCGATCGGTGTACTGGCCCATGGAGTGGATGCAACAAAGTGGTGCAGCGCAGCCGCGCCGATACCAAATGGATGAGCCGATCCCAGGCTAATGCCGACGTCCGCGAGCTCGGCTGCCGCCGTCATTTTTTTGGAGAAAAAGATTCCGCCGTCACGCGCCGGTTTTAAACAAATAATGTCAGCCGCCCTTCGCTTAATGATTTCTAACACCGCCGCGGGCGAGGTAACGCTTTCGTCGGCAATGACGGGTGTATCGAGGGCTCTGGCAATTTCAGCCAACCCGTCAAGGTCCCAACCCGGGCAAGGCTGTTCGACGTTGAGGATATCGTACTCTTCCATTTTCCGAATCGTCCTTATGGCCACCGCCGGATTATAGCCCTGGTTGGCGTCGACCTCTATCGGAAACCCATCCCCAACGGCTTTTCTTACCGCGGCTACTCTCTTGATGTCCATCTCGGGATCCACGCCTATTTTTACGGTCAATAATTTGTACCCCATCCCTTTAAGCCGTATCGCGTCCTCCGCCACTTCCTCAGGCGCTTTGATCGATAGGCTCCGGCCCACCGGAATTTTGTCCCTTACCCTTCCGCCGACCAGCTTCGAGACTGAAACGCCGGCCTTTTTCCCCATGATGTCATACATGGCATCCCCCACGGAGGCCAGGGCAGTAACGGTTACCCTGCCTTCCGTCCCTAACGCATCCCGCTGGAAGCGGCTCATGATTTTTTCGATATCGAACGGGTCTTCGCCCAGCACAAATTGAGCGATATATTTTTCGATTTCAGCGACGATCTTTCTCTGCTGCGCTTCTCCGGTAACGCCCAAAGTGCTCGACTCGCCCACGCCGACAATGCCTTCGTCGGTAAAGAGTCTCACAATGACGTGATGGCCGATGCGCGTCCCTCCTCGGGCCGACTTGGTCGGGGTCTTGTACGGAATCGATACGGGCAGAATTTCCAGTCGCTCTACTCTCATAGACTCTCCTCCTGTTTGTGAGGCTGTATTTTTCCAGCTTTACGGGTCAAAAAGCTGTATCCTACGCTGCGGTGCATACCGAGGCGGCAATCATGAGCGACGCCGCAATATTCCATGTGTCCCATCAAGTTGACTTCAGGGCCAAGCGTCTGGATAAGCCATACCATCAGTTCAGGTCCAGGCAAATGGCTCTCAAATATGAGATTCTCGAACCCGGCTGCATTAGCCGTATCGACCAAGAGCTGAGGGTTGCTGTCCCTCAACGCGACAATTTCCGATCGTTCGATGGTCACCCTGAAAGCGCCGCTGTCGAGATCAGCTCGAATCAACTGTACTAACGTCTCGAGATTCAGCGGTTCCTCGGGAAACTTCCGGCCCACTTCCGTGAAGACCGTCAGTCCGGCCGTCGTGGCCTCGCCGATTGTGTCGCGCCGGGCCGCAGCCGGCATCGGAGGTATGACGTCCTCGCTAATCTCGACTCCCATGAAACCGAGCTCTTTCAGAGTATGGAAAAATTCTTTTGTTCGGCCCTGCAGCAGCGCGACCTCGAACGCGATGCCGCCGGGAAATGCGCCGATGCGATACTTTGAGTAGTGGGCGATTTTGCGCTCGAACCAGTTCCTAGGGTGACGCGATAGCAGCCTGCCATGCCCGGTAAATTTAACGTAATCGACCAAATCGTGGTTCTCCTCCAGGAAGTCTTTCTGCAAACGGAGCGGCAAACCCGAGTCGCCCGGGATAAACAGCCCGACGTTGCGCGGCTTGGGCGGATGGGTCGGCAGGCTCAAGAAGCTAAATGGGCTAGACATCGTTAAGCCGTCTCAACCAGCAGGTTACTTCTTTCGGCTTTCCGGCTCGAAAATGCCGCGAAATTCTTGAGCGACCACGTTCAGTTGATCTGTGAATTTCAGGTCGAGGGGTAAAATCCTTCTGCCCTTCCAGCGCGCATCGTTGGGAACTACGTCTGTACGGGCGGAGTGCTTCCAGAATCCGTTTACCCAGATCTCCTGCTGAACTTCTCTAGAGAGCATATAGTCCACGTACAGCCTCGCGGCATTCGGGTGTTTGGCTTTGGTGTAAATGCCCATGGCGATTCCCTGCGCAAACACCGGGTCCAGAGCGACCCAATCGACCGGAGCGCCTTCAGCTTTCATCGTGGCGATCCTCGGGCCGTAGGTTACAAAGATGATGGGATATTCTCCCGCTGCGAGCAGTTGCGACATCAGCGAATGCCCCTCACGCAATTGAACATTCTGCCCGGCCAATCGGCGCATGTACTCCAAACCTTTTTCACGTCCCGCCCATGCGAGAAAATTACTAAACCAGGCATACTCCTCTCTATAGAAAGCGATTTTCCCCTTCCATTGAGGATTTAAAAAGTCATCCCACTTTTTCGGAATATCTTTTGGCGCGACAAGATTGCGATTATACGCGGTCACGAAGGGGTTGACGTAAAATGCGCTCCAGCGATCCTGAGGATCCTTAAGGCCTTGCACGAGCGCCCCCATCTCCGGCGACTTGTAGCGCGTGAGAAATCCTTTATCTCCAAGGTAATCCATGATATCCGCATTTCCGCCCACGACATCTACATCACTGCCTTTTCCGGCTCTGGCCTCCGAAAGCAAACGGTTCCGCATGGCCGACGACTGCGGCCGGATCGCTCTGATTTTGCTGATAAAAGGATATTTTTTCCTGAAGCGCTCGATAACTTCATTCTGGGCGCGCACATCCCCGGTGGACCAGACATCGAGCTCGCCTTCCTGCCTGGCCCCCTCAATGAGCCTGCCGGTATAGCCTGCGTCTTGAGCCCGGGCAACCGGGGTTTCATAGCTTGAAAAAACGAGCGCCAACAGAAAAATTACGCTTCTGAAGCCTAGTATGCTGTCCCGAAAGTTCGTTAACATAAAGGCCGTGACCGAAGGAGCAGGCCTGTAGGTCGCAGACGTAGAACCGTGCAGGTTGTGGAAGGCAGCGACCAGGAAATAACCAAAGTTGGAGCCTCGTGGTACTGGCCTATCGGCTGCGACCGGAAGGCGTGCCCTGAGGAAACCACTTCGGAGGAGCCACGAAAACGATTTACGGTTTGTGAAAAACCCCTCACTTGCTTCCCCCCTTGCTCTCAAAGATCTGCCGGAATTCCTCGGCGGTTCGCGCCAGCTCCTTTGTAAGCATCAGGTCCAGAGGGATCACCTTTATGCTCTTCCATCGGGAATCTTTCGCAACGACATCCGGGCGGGCCGAGTGTTTCCAATACCTGTTCACCCAAACCTCCTGCTGGACCTCACGAGAAAGCACGTAGTCCACATAGAGTTTGGCCGCATTGGGGTGTTTGGCCTTCGCATAGATTGCGATGGACTGTGCCTCCCCAAATACTGGATCCAGCGCAACCCAGTCTACCGGCGCGCCCTCCGACTTCGTCAGACTGATTCTGGGAGCATACGCGACTGAAATAAGGGGGAACTCTCCCGCGGCCAGCAACTGAACCATCAAAGTATGGCCGTCGCGCAACTGAAGATCTTGCCTTGCGAGTTGCCGCATGAACGCCAAGCCTCTCTCGCGGCCGGCGATTTTAAGGAAGTTACTAAACCAACCGTAATCTTCCCGGTAGAGAGCGATTTTTCCCCTCCAGTTCGGGGTTAGTAGATCTTCCCATTTCCGGGGCAAATCCCTTGCCGCCACGAGGTTGGTATTGTAGGCAGTTACTTTAGGGTTTACGAAAAACGCGGTCCAGTGGCCGTTTGCGTCTCTGAATCCCTCTGCGACCGCTTGGGTTTCCGGCGACTTATAAGGCATGAGGAGGCTGTTTTCCGCCACATAGACCATGTCAAAGGAAATCAGTCCTACGACGTCGACTTCACTTGCCTTTCCCGCCCGCGCCTCGGCCAGCAGGCGGTTGCGAGTCCGGAACGATTGGGGCCTGATCGCCTGCACTTTTTTTATGAATGGATACTTTCTTTTGAATCCTTCTACGAGCTCGTTCTGAGCTCGCATATCCCCTATAGACCAGATGTTCAGTTCCCCTTCCTGTTTCGCCCCTTCAATCAGCCGCTGGGTCCGGTCCGGCTCCGGAGCCGAGGCCGCCAGCGCTCCACCTTTAATGAGCACGAGAAGGATCAAAAACCTGGAGATAAAAAATAGAAATTTGGCCGGCATCGCCACACCGTATCCCGATTAGGTTCTCAGAAGGGGTCTGAAGTCGCGTATGTCAGCCACGTCTTCAATCCCGCGAACCATCTCAATAAGCCGCTCGCACTTTTGTTTCCCGATAACGGCTGAGATCAGATCTCTTGCCTTGTTAATCACTTCTTCTTGAGTCATGGGATCGGCGGCGGTTCCACGCACGTTTTTGACGTGCGTCCGCAGATTTCGTCCATCTCGCGTGGCTACTTCTACGATGGCCTGGCGCGGCGCGTCTTCGCTGCCTAAATCCGGGTCGGGCTGGAGCTCGATGCGGGATTTCATTTCCAAGACGCGCGCATCGGTCATCCGCTCATAACAATGCGCGGATTCAAAACTCAGTTTGCCATCAAGCAGGGTCACAGCCAGAATGTATTGGAGATTAATGTCCGGCATGTGCCGGTCATTCACCGTCCTCGCTTCACGTTCCGGAAGCCGGACCATGAGGCGCTCCACATCCGAAGCCTTGAGTTCGTGTTCAGCCGTAATCTGCAGCAACGCGTCCAACGCCGCCTGTATCGGCGAGCCCACAAAGAACTTCTTGATGTTCGTTCGCTCTATTTCATAACGGCTCCCTAACCCAAGGGTAAGCTCTTCGATTTTCGGATCTGAAGAGTAGGCATCCAGGAAGTTCCGCTCTCCCAAAAAAATATCTGAGACGCCTGTAAAACCCGCCTGCACGAGCGTAGCGGCGGTGACGCCGTTGCGAGCGGGCATTCCTCCAAAGACAAAGGCCTTCTGCAGGTGATCGGGACAGCGGACATAAGCCCCGACACCCGACGCCTGGTGGCCGGCATAAGAGAGCGCATGGCTCACCCGAACCGCGTCAAACCCCGCGATGCACGCCGCGGCCGCCGCTGCGCCGAAGGTTCCGCCGATGCTGTGACTGCAAAAGCCGCTTCGACGATAAACCGATGGAACGAGAGCGAGGCTCACGCGGCATCCGACATCGTATCCAAGAACGACCGCGTTGAGAAAGGTTTTGCCGTCACAACCCTCCTTCTCCGCCATCGCCAGCGCCGCTGGAATCACGGCACAACCGGGGTGAGTCATGGACGGAGCGTGAGAATCGTCGGTTTCATCCGCGTGAGCCATAATCCCGTTTGCCAGGGCCGCATCGCCCGCGGTCGTCATGACCTCACTTCCAACAAGCTGCGCCTCCGGGATCCCCTGCTGGCGGCGAATATACTCCGTTACGAGACGGCCCGGTTCGAGCCGCGCGCCTGACACCATTGCCGCGATCGTGTCGAGAATATGATCTTTGGCCTTGCCGATGATCCGCGCTGGCAGGTCGACTTTTGCGGCCTGGCTCACATACTCGGAGAGATCCTCCGTGACGGTCCTATGCTTGACCTGGTTCATTTTCATGCAGGCGAGAAAAGCTGGCCGGCTTTGGACAATTTCTCGATCTCACGCACCCGCTCGAGGAAACGCTGTGCCCTCTCCGAGCCCAAAACCGGCGTCACGCAACCGAGAAATTTGCTATCGATCTCCTCATCGCTCAAGAGAAACGGGGGGTGGCCGCGAATCACGGTCGCCTTATGGGAAATTGTAGTTCCATCAGAGAGGTGGATCTTGACAAAGCCGAAGCGGTTTCGTCTGGATTCGAACCCACGCAGCTCTGCAGGGACAAAAAGATGAACTTTCCCCATCAGTGTTTGCACATCCGCTCGCTGGATGGTGCTCTCCGTGAAGTGCCCCAGGATCACCTCGCCATTGAGAAGCGCCGTCGCCGCAGCAAATTCGAGACTAAATCGCGCCTGTTCCGGAGCGCGTATACCCTCCGGCCTTAGAAGAACCTGATAGTCCAGTTCGTGAAGGCCGCACTCGACCTTCTCTATTCTCTCGGCCGGAAGTTCATGGCAGCGCCTAAGCTCAAGCACGGCTTCCAGACAGAGATGGGTTGCCGAGCAGGTAGGAAACCGCTTGATCGAGACGCCCGGAGATAACAAATGAAAAGGTTGCCCGAGGCGGTCCGTCAGATCCTCTCCGCTCAGTGAATCACCCAGCTCAAAAACCTCAATGACTCCCTTTGATGCTTCGAGCACAGCCGGGTTTCCAGTGAAGCCGTTTTCGGCGAGGAGCGCTGCCATGACCCCGTTGCGCGCTGCCTGGCCGGTATGAAGAGGCTTGGTCATAGTTCCGAAGTTGGCCCGCACTCCGCCTGCCATAGAGGAAACGATTCCCAGCGCGTGTCGCGTTTGTCCGGGAGAAAGACCCAAGAGCCAGCTACAGGCAGCGGCCGAACCCAATGCTCCCAGAACGGCGGTCGCATGCCAGCCATGCTCGTAGTGCTTGATCGAGACGAGGTTGGCCAGTTTGCATTCGACCTCGACTCCGACGGTGTAAGCGCAAAGCGAGGCCAACCCAGAGAGATCGCGCGCTTCAGCCAGCGCAAGCACGGCTGAGAGGACCGGAGCCGAAGGATGCATTGGAGTCAAGGCGACCCCTCCGTCATCGAAATCGAGCGCATGGGAGAGAGTCCCGTTCACCCATGCCGCATCCGCCGCGCCTGACCGTCCCGACCCGGTCCAAAGCGAAGCTTCACCCTCTTGCCTGGCCTTCACCACCTTTTCCAGAATCGCCGCGATCTCGCCTTTCGAAGCCCCCAGCGCGACACCCAAGGTATCGACCACGTGTTGCTTGGCGCTCTGTAACACTGGACACGGGATTTCCTCCGCCTTGGTGGAGGTCAGAAATCGGGCTATAGCTTCAGTAGGACCCATTCGGTTACCGACGCAAGAGGATCTCTCTCAGTTCCTTCGTATTCTTCTCTAAATACTCCCCCTGCGTAATGTCCGCGGGGACCAGCTTAACCTCTTTGAGCCGTTGCTGGACAAGCGAGCTGACTCCGGCGCGAGCCGACAGTTTGAAAAATTTTCCGGAGATGTAATCCCGCTGGATCTCTTCCGACAGCATATGGTCAAGGTAAAGGCGGGCCGCATTGGGATGCGGCGATTTTGCGGTGATCCCCATCAGGCTTAAACTGACCACCGTCGGATTGGGAGGATTCCACTCGATCGGCGCTCCTTTCGATTTCGTGTACTGCGTCTGGGGCGCGTACAAAAGCACGGCGCCGGGGTACTCTCCGGCCGCTACGAGCGTTGTCATCAAGGTGTGGCCCTTTCGGAAATGATAGTTTTGATTTGCGAGACGACGCAGATAAGTGAGAGTTTTCTCCTCGCCCCAAAAGCGCTTCATCGTCGCAAACCACTCCATCTCATCTTCTTCCATGACGAGCTGGCCCTTCCACTTCGGATCCACCAGATCCTCATAGCTCTTCGGCGCCTGGGCGGGGGTGAGCATCTTCGTGTTGTACGCCATGACGAGCGGATTTACGTAGTAAGAAGTCCAAAAACCTGCCGGGTCTTTGAACCCTGGCTCGTAATGCGCGCTTTCCGGAGACTGGTACTTTTGCATCAGCCCTCGTTTGACGAGCTGGTACATCTGAAATCCGCTGGTTCCGACCACATCGACGAGATGAGCATTGCCCCTGGCTTCAGTGACCACGCGGTTGTAAATGTTTTCTCCTGTGGACCTCCACAGGCTCACGTCTATGAAAGGGTATTTCTCTTTGAACCGTTGAATGATCTGCAGGTGATCGGTGACAACAAGGATCGCGTAGATTTGCAGCTTGCCCTCTTTTTTTGCTCCCTCAATCAATGGCTTCAGCCGCGCGTCCTGGGCCGATGCCGCCTGTGGGGTTATGAGCAGGAGGGCAACCATCCACAGGAATGACCAAGAATTACCTCGGCCTAAGTCATGAAAGCCGGACAGCAGTCCTCGGGGCGTAAGGTGGAGGGCCGCGGACGTCCGATGAGCCCGGTTCGACTCATGGCACCTGCCCATCGGCCGCGGCCCGGAAGCTTGCGCCCCGGGGCGGCGCCATTTTCGCAGGAATCGCGAAAAAACCGACTGCATCTTCATGATCGCGCCTCCTTTAGCGGCCCTTGGCGTATCGCGCAGCCGCCAAACCGGATACTCGCCCCGTCACCGCTCCCCGCGTCAGGCCGGAGCCACTGGGATAATTATGATAGAAAAACCCGCCGGTGATTTCTCCCGCAGCCCAAAGCCCCGGGATTACGCGATCCTCGCCCGTAAGGACTCTCCCCTGCTCGTCGATCCGGCACCCACCATATGTGAAGGTGATGCCGCAGTTGACGGCGTAAGCCTGGAACGGAGGCGTGTCGATCGGCACCGCCCAGTTCGATTTAGGGGGAAAAATCCCTCGCGTGCTTTTTCCATCTCTCTTGGAAGAATCAAACTCGCCGCCTTCGGCCGCCCTGTTAAAGGCTTCGATATTGCGCTTGAGCCTTTCGACATCGATCGCCAATCCGTCAGCCAACTCTTCAATGCTCTGAGCAATCAACGGACGGCTCTGTTGGTACGGGCTCCGGAGCAGAGGAGCCGTTTTTTTGTCGAAGATCTGATACGCTATACTTCCAGGCTGCTCTAAAATCCTTCGGCCCGTCTTCGCGTACGTATAAACCTGAAGATCTTCCCCTTCATCGACAAAGCGGTCGCCCTCTCTATTGACCATGACACAGAACGGATAAGAGTAGCGACTCACCTCTGTGGCAGCCGCTTCGACATTAGGAGCTTCCGCGTCTATAACCGAAGCGTGACACCCGCTCCAGTGGCCGAAAGGCATGGCTCCCGCTTCCAGCGCCATCCGAATGCCGTCCCCGGTATTAAAGCGAGTGCCTCGCACTTTGACCAGATCCCAGCCGGCGCCAAGATAACGCGCTCTCATTTCCGGATTGGCTTCGAACCCTCCGCAGGCGAGAACAACCGCCTTGCTCCGGTACTCTTTCTTTCCTTCCGCAGTATGCGCCACGACACCGCCTACAGTGCCGCTTTGGTCCGTGAGCAAGCCGGTCGCGCGCGTCCGATAAATAATGGGAATGCCATTTTTTTCAACGCTCGCTAGAAGCATATCGACCAATCCCCGGCCTCCGCCCCGCGCCTCGACCGGAACGGTCCCTGAACGCCAGATAAATTTACCGCCGCGCTCCGAAGCATGGGTCGGGTGCAGTTCCCACGTGATTCCCTGTGTCGCCATCCACGAGACGGTCGGCAACGAGTTCTCCACGAGAAATTGGGAAAGGTTCGGGTCGGCCAATCCTTCGGTGACTCTCATCAGGTCATTGTGAAAAGCATCCGGGCCGTAAGGCTCCACCTCCGCCTTGGTGAAAGGCAGCGTGGGAGACTCGGTTAAAAACGGACGGATCTCGTCAAATTCACGGAACGCAAAGCGGAAGATCCCGCCCGAAAAAGCCGAATTTCCACCTCTCCTTTCCTGGGGCGCTCTTTCCAGAATGGTCACTTTCGCGCCTTGCTCGTGAGCCGCAAGCGCCGCGACCAGCGCGGCGTTCCCGGTTCCCAGAACCAATACATCGGTCTCGTTCATGTCACTTATCTCCTTCTGTTTCCAAATTCTGTAAAATCTGTGATCTTCAGTGGATCCATTTTTCCCGTCGTTCCCGCGGAGGCGGGAACCCAGTCCTTTTCTGGATTCCCGCTTTCGCGGGAATGACAGAGTGGGTAAAGACCAGTTGGCCAAAGGCGGGATTTCGACTGAAACTGAGAAACAACACACCCTCCCCTACCGCTCCCCGTAAAGATTCCGAAAAAAACCGCTTTCCTCCAGCGCTTTGACGTAACGGTGATCGACGAAATCAGCGGGCTTTCGATTCCTGGCGCCGGGGTGCCTGGACGCGATCTCGGCCAGGATATTCTCAATCCCCTTCAGATCCACATACGGAACCTTCTCCCAAAAAGGAGCGTACGTCTCGTACGTCTGCGCGAGTTTTTTCTGATCAGAGGTCCGCGTGTACTTCTCGAGAACTCTTATCGTGAAATCTCGCTGGGTGAGGTAGACCTTGATTCCCTCGGCAAAGGCCCGCACCGCTCCTCTGATAGCCTGATCCTTCTGTTTCATCGTCGTTCTTCGAGCGACAAGCGGCGCATGCGGAAAGGCGAGATCGCGGCCAAAATCCACCAGCACATTGAAACCCAGCTCTTTTAGGTCGAGGTTGAGCGGCGACGACAAGAAGCCGGCTCGCACTATCTTAGCCTTGAGACCAGCGGCGATTTCAGGAATCCCACCGAGTTGGATCAGCGCCACATCCCGGTCGGCCGAAAGGTTGAACTGCCTGAGAGCCATCCGGCTAAGCAGGTCCGTGGCCGAGCCGAATCGAGTGATCCCGATCCGCCCGCCGCGGAGCTCTTCGACGCTCTTAACGCCCGGTTGCGCCATCAAATAAAATCCCACGGGACGATTCAGGGCTGTGGCAAGGACGACCACGTCGGCTCCGCCGAGGCTTGCTTCCACGGCAGGGTTCGCAGCAACATGGGCGATGTCGATGTCCCCCGAAACCAGCGTCTGTATCATGGTAGAGGCGCCCCGGATAAAGATGAGCTCCGCCTCGACTCCGTACTTTTCGAACAGTCCCGCCTCTTTCGCGACCCAAGGCACCGAGAGCGCCCCGGAAGGAGAAACGTAGGCCAGCTTGATCTTTTGCGTTTGGGCGTTGAGCTCTTCAAGCCCCGAACCTGCGAGAATCAAGAGCCAAATTAGGAGGATTCCGCTCAAAGTCCTGCGACGCGTCTTCAATTCTCCTGAGGTTTTCATGCTCTTTGTTGTTTGAGTGGATGGCTCTTTGAGGAAATACCCGCCGCCGGTGCCCGCCTTCCAACAACGGCTTAACGCTTATCATGAAACGTGAAAAAGCGCGAGGGGGGGTAGCTTTATGAACCGTTTGTCTGAACCCTAGAGACATCGGGCGTAGAAAGGTTCAACCGTGGCGGGCAGACTCCTTTCATCGGTTTTCGTCTTCCCGACTCGTCATGTACACGTCGGAACCGGAACTTGGCAGTTCGAATGGAAGGAAACGACTAATCTAAACAGAAACAGATTGACATACCAGCTACACATCGGAGATTTTCGCAACAAATGGGGTTCATGGTTTCCACTGTATTACGTCTGTAGCCGACTAGAGAGGTTCGAGAGGGAGCTGTGGGTTTCCTCGGAAAATTTTCGCGCTCGCTGAGTTCAAAAAGGCAACAACGGGCAGCCCGTTACGTTGGGCTACGGCCCGAGGAACGCCAAGCACAAGTACAAGCTCACCGCCAGCGCTATGGACGCGAACGGAAAAAACATCGGACGTTATGACGTAGAGGACGCGGTTCACGCTGCGCTTGGCCCACTCGCTAACGCACGCCTCGGCTGGTTGGAGCAAAGCACCTTCTCAGAGATGTTAGAGAATATGGTAAGAAACGTCTACCAAAAAATGCTGGACGATAAGTTACTGAACTATCGTTGAGTATTACTTGCACCCGCCCGGAGCTTTAGAGTTGGTTCGAGTTCAACATCTACCTGGGAAGGATTTATCACAACGCCGTAGTCCTCCCGAGCACCCTTCAAACTGATATAGCCGTCGAGAAAATCACCCAAAACGAGCTCAGGATCTCGCGCCAACGGATCTCCGTAACCACCTCCCGCATTCGTGTGAAGTTGGACCTTGTCGCCAGGTCTGAGATGGATCTCACGTGTGCCAGTCTGAACCTCAACATCATTAACAAAAATATTACCAATACGGGCAGACTGGCCCCCGCGCACGCCCCAAGGCGGGAGCTTGGTTCTTAGACTTCCTTTAAGGCTTCGCACCGGCACGACTGCCTCTTCTAGGACTTCGTACTCCCGGATGCTGCCCATACCGCCGCGGAATGTCCCCGGGCCACCAGAATCTGCTCGGATGTCGTAACGCGATACTCGCAAAGGGAATTCAGTCTCGTGAATCTCAATGGGCCCCGGCCGGAACTGTCCGGCCCCCAATGGTCCGTAAATCAGCGACACACCATCTCGATCACTCGTTCCACCCAAAGCTGAATTAAGGAGCTCCATAAGGACCCACGGTTTTCCCGAGTGCGACGCTCTCCCCAATATACGGATCGAGCCACCACCGCCTGCTGAGCCCGCGGCTTTCTCAGGCCAGAATCCTCCTAATGCCTTGATGACCATATCACATGCGAGATGAGCTAACGGAGCGTAGTGAGATACCGCAGCGCCAGGCTTCGGGGAGACGATTGTGCCCTCACGGAATCTTGTCTGGACGACCTCGACAAAGCCTTGGTTGAAGGGCAAATTGGCGTCGGTCATCGCCATGACCCCGCAGTAGCAGCTGTTCTTGATCATTGCAGAGACCGCGTTAACTGCGCCCTTCGCCTGGTCGTCAGAGCCGCTAAAGTCAAATAGAATCTGCTCTCGCTCTTTCTTTACAAGTACGTGGGCTCGAAGTGGGCGATCCAGGTCGATTCCATCGTGGTCCAAAATCCCTTCAGCTTCCTGTGTTCCGTCCGGCAGCTCAACCAAGGTTCGACGCAACCGGTTCGCCACACGCGCCATCAGCTCTGTACACCCTTCCGCGACCGTTTTTCGGCCGAAGCGACTGCACAACTCCTGGAGCCTGCGCGCTCCTCGACGACATGCGGCGACTTGCCCCCTGAGGTCGCCTAACGTCTGTAGAGGTATGCGACTATTTGCGGCAACGAGATTTTCCATATCCCGGCTGATTTCGCCCCGGACATAGTACTTTAGCGGAGGGATCACAAGGCCCTCTTCCCACAAGTCACGCGCGGCAGTCAGGCCTCGGACTCCTCCCAGGTCAGGCTTGTGAGCCAGCGTCCCGGTGAACCCCACCAGGTTTCCATTGAAAAAAACCGGCATGAGGGTCACCGTGTCGGCACTGTGGGTCACATTACCCTGGAAGGGATGATTAAAAAGAATAACATCTCCTTCCTCTAACTGCTCCGGCGGGTAATAATTTGGCAGATGGTCAGCAATAGCCGAAAATGAGGCAAAGTGAAAAGGGAGTTTCTTTGACACGGCAACCGTGCGCAGCTCGGCGTCTAAGAGTCCAGCACTTCCGTCTTCCGACTCACGCAATAACGTTGAGTAGCCGCTGTGAAAGAGAACTGCGCGCATTTCTTCCACGATACTGGTGACCTTCGACTGAAGTAATTCAAGGACAATCGGGTCAATTGAGGTTTCCATATCACTCATCTCTTTTGCCCTGGTTCCTCAAGCTACTGGAATAGTTTTTTGTACAGCTCTTTAACGGCGTTCGGGGTCTTGGTCATGGAGGCGACCAGTTCTTCTATCTCTGACGCGGTAACCGGGGCCGACACATTCCCCCCTTTCGTGGCCTCCTCCAGAAACTTCGGGTCCTTGAGACAGTCTTGAAAGGCATTCCTCAAAATCGTGACACGCTCGGCCGGAGTTCCCGGCGGCAACGCATACATCCGGGCCAAATCATATGAGTTGATCAAGAACTTGCCTAACGTGTCCAACTCAGCGGCAAGCCCCATTTTTTTCACCAATTCGGGGAAGTTCGGCACGTTAAGCCGCCGAAGTCCTGGATTGTCGCGGCCGAATTTTAACAATGGGACGACAATACCGTCATCCGAATAACGCTTGAAGGTCGTGTCGGCGCTCTCCTGAGATGAAAAAATCCCGTCCACTTCCTTTCGTTCTATCGCCACGTACACGTCGTTGGTACCTGGATACCCGCCCACTAGACGCACGTTGGCTCCGCCGATCTCAAGAAACTTCGCGAGCTGAAAAGGGTGTGTTCCCTGTCCTGTGGCCCCAAGTCGAACTGGCTTGGCGGCCTTAAGGAATTGCTCCAGTGTCTTCGCAATCTCCGGCCGGACATAAAGCACCTGAGGTTGGAACCCTGGAGTCGGGGAGCCCACCCATAGAAATTTCTCCGGGTCGAACTTTACTTCGGGCAATCCCACAATCGCATTGACCACGTGAGCGCCGTTAAAGTTCACCATGGTGAGTCCGTCCCCTCGTTGAGTCGCATACACCCAGTTGGCCGCGACGAGCGACGCTCCGCCCGGCATGTTTTGCACGACGATGGAAGGCTCGCCTGGAACGTGCCGAGACATATGCCTTGCGATCAACCGCGACCACACATCAAAACCGCCGCCCGGGGAGTATCCGACGACTAGACGTATCGTCTTGCCCTCATAAAAGGGTTTAGAGGCCGGCGCTGCTCTAAGCGCCGGAGCGCGACCAAGAGCTAACCATATCCCCAGGAGTATTATTGGCCACCATCTCTTCTTCATCGTTCGCACCTCCCTCGTTAATTCACGTCAAATTTAACTGCTGCGCGAAAACTGTTTTTAGTCGGAAAAATTGGGCCTGTCTATCCTAGGGCGTAGTCCACCCATTGTAAGCTGGGAATCATCACGCTCCTGGAACAAGGTCATTCCTTGTAATTGACGGCTGCCGCGCGAGGAAAGTCAGTAGAGCTGACAACAAATAGTTCCCCACAAAAGACAGAAAGACGAGTTGATAACTGCCGGTGAAATCGAAAGCCATGCCCGCCAGCAAGGCTCCCACTCCCAGGCCGCCCTTATGAAACGGTTCTAGAACGCTGCTAATTGCGCCGAACGAGCGCCGTCCGTAGTAGCGGGCGACCAGAACATGCATCAGAACAAATCCGCCGCGCGCACTAAGGCCGAACAAAATCGCGACGAAAAAAGCCATCGGCGCGAGTTTTACCTGAGTGAGCAAGCCCACGGCCGATGCTGACAAAACCAGCGAGATAATACCGAGCCTGCGCGGATGAATTTTCTCCGCAAGAGTTCCCCACACACCATTGCCAAATGCGCCTGTCAATGCCATCAGACTCAGCGCGCCGACCGCCATTGCGGGAGGAATCTTCAGATCCGTGAAATACGCGACCAGATGAAACGCGACTCCTCCGGTCGAGATCGAAGCCAGCGTCCCCGCGCCGACGAGGAGCCACAAAGTGCCGGTGCGCGTAGCCTCTCGCAGGCTCCAGCTCCGCTCAACGGGCTTTATTCCTCCCTGATCTGTAGCCAACTTGGTCGCTTTCGAGTGCGGCGGGGATGAGACCGCGCCATCGGGAAGCAGCCCGAGATCCTCGGGTTGCCGGCGCAGAAACAAGAGACCCGGTACTACAACCAAGATCCACATCGCGGCGCCGAGCATCATAAAGGCGCTGCGCCAGCCGTATGCGGCGATCATGGTCTGGTAAAGCAGAGACAACGCAAAAGAACCCAATGGCACGGACATGGCGACCAGGCCGATAGCCCTGGGACGCATGACGTAAAACCAATTCGCCACCGCCGTCATGGGTACCACACCGGTCATAAGCGTTTCGGCAAGCGCTCGGCCCGGCACAAACGTAGCGTAGAACTGCCAGGGCTCGTAGGACAAGCTCAGAGCCAAGACCGCTGTCCCGACCATAGCGGCCCCGAGCGGAAGCAGATAGCGCGGCCCAAGCCGGTCGGCTATTGGGCCAAACAGCGGCGACAAAAGACCGCCCGTGATTGAGCCGAGCGTGATTGCCGATGAAGTGAGGGTTCGACTCCAGCCCAGGTCCTCGCTGATGGGTTTCAAAACAACCGCCATCGTGACGTTGCTCACACCCGAGCCCAAAAAACCCGCGAGCATCGAGATGGCGACGATGACCCAGCCATAGAAAAAAGATACTCTCAAAAGTCCGGCTTTCTCAAAGGTTTTAGCGGCAGATTTGAATTTTGGGTTTGCGGCGATTGCTCTGCTTAAGCGAAGAACACGATACCCGTTCCTTGCACATCCCCGGCGAAGTAAATCGATATGATCTTCTGTCGTATTTTGCAAGCGTGGTGATCGACGACGACTTCCCTTCGGGTAGAATAACTTGCCTGTCGTGCCTTAAAAGTTCGCCACTCCAAAACGGGAAATTCAAGCTGCAGCGTCGTCCTGACAGAAGAAGGATCTGTCGTGATCGACGCCTGCCAAACCCCGACTACAAGGACCTCTAATAGGGGTCGGAAACGGCTTTCGCCGTCCCCGCCCTCCGAACCGTGCAGGCGGTTCTCCCGCAC
>JACQUW010000283.1 GCA_016210115.1 Deltaproteobacteria bacterium
TTCTGGGCCACCTGGTGTCCACCCTGCAGGCTGGAGATGCCAAAGATGGAGGAATTGCATAAGGAATTCGGCCATCAAGGGCTGGTGATCCTGGCGATTAACTACGGCGAGGGACCCGGAGTGGTCAGGTCATTTTTCAAACAGCACAGCCTCTCCTTCACAGCACTCCTGGATGAAGAGCAGAAGGCTTTTGAACTTTACAAGGCGTGGTCGCTTCCGACCACGTATCTCATCAATAGGAACGGAGAGGTTGCGGGTAAGGTGATCGGCTACCGCGACTGGCATAGCAAGGAGGCCAGATCCCTTTTCCGTCAACTCCTCGAAGATAATGCTTAGGAAATGAAATGGAGCCTATATTTGCCTGGATGTGTTCCCAATATATAGATTCAGATTTTCTTGAGGGTACCATTAGACCATGGGCGCGACCTTCATCCATCTTTCTGGCAGCAAGCGCGGAAAAGTTGAGACCCTGGCCGGGGCCCGCATCAAGATCGGCTCACGGGAGGACTGTCATCTCCGATTCGATCCCCGGAATGATCCTCAAGTAGCTCCCCTGCATGCCGAGATCTGCTTTGAGAACTGTGAGTATATCCTCTCTGACGGGGGAAAAGGGACTTTTGTCAATAACCGCAAGGTTCCTGAGATAATCCTTCAGGACCGGGACATTATTGAATTTGGCGAGGGAGGACCCAAAGTCCGTCTCCGGATTCGCTTCGCGGATCGTCCCTGCAAGCCCTTTCGCGACATATGTGCTGACTGCTTGGATAGTACGATAGTGGCAAGCGAGAACAGGCTTGCGGCGTTTCCTTCCTTCCTCAAAGCCATGCTCTGGGAAGTCTACCGCGAAGCCTCGTGGAAGGTTCGCGTCGCATTTTTTTCTGTCTTTTTCCTGATGGCAGGGTCGATTCTCGGCTCTCCCCTGCTGCTGTACAAGTCCTATCTGGACCGGCTTTATTACGAGAAGTCTCTCCTTCACCTCTCCAGTGAAATCCAGTCTGACCGTCTAACGCAAAAAGAGTTGGAAAAACGCCTGCTAGAGGCCAGGGAGCAATTAACTCATCACAGGACAGAAACGGAAGCGGCCCTGGCTCGCTTGCGGGAACAGCGAGAGGGTTTGGAGACCCGGCTAAAGGAATCCACTTCCGTGTTGGAACGGAGGGATAAGAGAATTAAAGATGTGGAGTCTCAACTGAACATCGCTACTCGGAAAATCCGTGATCTTGAAAGAGAACAAGAGGCTGGGGAGAGCGTGATTCAGAGATATATGGGAGGGGTCGCATTCGTCGAAGTGGCCTATACTTTTGAAGACAGCGCAGGCCGTAAAATCCGTTTTATGAGGGTTGATGCCTCAGGTGAACCGGTTTGGGATGCAAATGGGGAGGCACAGGCCTCTGTCGAGGGAAAGGGCCCAGTAGTCTATATTCGATCCAGTGGAACTGGTTTTGTAGTTTCGGTCGGTGAGATGCTGACCAACCGGCACGTGGCTGAGCCCTGGTGGGAAGAACATTCAGTCAAGTCTTTGATTGACTCTGGTTTTCGACCGGTGATGGTTCTCTACCGAGCCTTCTTTCCCGGAATTAGAGAACCTTTCCCTTTGCGCATCCACCGGCTCTCCGACAAAGCTGATATTGCTCTTCTGCGCTTCGACCAAAGAGGGATAAAGCTCCCCATCCTCATTTTGGATAGTGGTCCAGGGCAAGCAATCGTGGGAAGGCCGGTGATTTTAATTGGCTATCCGGCTGGGATGGGCGCTTTACTTGCCAGGGTCGACCCCGCGCGCCTTAAAAAAATAATGGACGCTCGCGGCAGCCGGATGAGTGAGATAACGAACGAGCTGTCCCGACAGGGTTTGATTCGTCCCTTGACCACTTGGGGTCATCTCTCTGACGTCCGGCCGCACCAAGTCACCTATGATGCCCTAACCACCTCTGGCGGGAGCGGCAGCCCTATTCTTAACACCCAGGGAAAGGTCGTAGGAATTAACCAAGCTGTGCTAGAAAGCTTCGCTGGCTCCAATTTCGGCATCCCGATCCGCTTCGGGCAAGAGCTGATGAGCCAGAGGTAGATCGCAAATGCTGCAAGCCGCTGCTTGACCCCGGTGCTAAAAATTCATCAGGGCAAAAAAAGCAGATCGCGGAGGATGAAGCGATGGAAAAACGAATGCCGCTGGCCCTCTGGTTCCTGCTTACGCTCCCGTTGATGGCGAAGGCCGATTTGGCGGAGGATGGCAAAGAGTCCAGAATTGGGGAGCCCATGACCAATGCAAGGCTGGAGCGGATCCTAAAGACGGTGGAGCCGAGCATCAAAGGCGGAAATGGCCGATGGGAAATGGCGCGGGATGGAGTTCCTCTTCTCATATTGACAGACGAGTCCCACAACCGGATGCGTATCATCGCGCCTGTCGCGGCAATCAAAGATGTAGACCAGCAGATACTCACGAAAATGTAGGAGGCAAACTTCGCTACGGCCTTGGACGCCCGCTACGGGCTGTATAATAGAGGAGTGGTCTGGTCAACCTTCGTGCACCCCCTCGATTCCGTTCGCGAACGCGACCTCCTATCGGCCCTTCAGCAGGTGATCTCGTTGGTGAAAACTACGGGAACCACTTATTCCAGCTCCGATCTTCAGTTCGGCCCGTCTTATCAACAAAAATGAATGTGATTCGATAAGAGTGCCTAGCTGCCGCCTTAACGCGAAGTGGGCATCAAGGGGGGGGTGTCCCACGCATCGCTCGTCTTTTGTCAGCAAGTTCGATCTCGTTCAGGTTTTCCGTATCATCCAAGTGCCGTGACAAAAAACACCCTGCTAACCGGGTAGAGATAACCTGTGATGGTAACAGGCTGAGCAACTATCTCTGGGTTTTGTAAATTATGAAGGAGATCTTCGGCTCCAGTGAAGCTGACACGAGCAGGAAAGACCTGCCTAAAGATAACCCTCCCGCTTTCACTACTAGCTCCGAGATTCTCCACTTTGGCCAACTGTAGGATCCACACTTTCCCGTTAATACGCACGTCGAGGGTGTGATGCATTCCTTTTCGACCCTCCTGTTCGACCGGAAAGAGCATGCCCGTCAAGCGGATGTATCGGACCTCATAAGCCATCACAGGTCCGCCGCTAAGACCCAAAACGCCCACAAGAAGCGGGACTGCTAATAGTGCCTTAATGATCTTCATTGTTTTTCGCCTCCTTACTAAAAAAAACAAAAGTGGCTGAGAAATAGTTCCCAAAAGTCGTGATAGGAATCGCAGGGAACCACTTCGCGTGCCGGCTCATTTTAGGGAACTTTTAACGCCTACAAGAGGTTCTTAAGAAAAGTTTGCAACTTCACAGGAGGTTGAATATGGCCGAGCAAAAACACCCGCCGACTTGATCGAGCAATCCATGGGGAGCGCTCCTGGTGGGAGCGGTGTTATTAATTCTCTGGTTACTTCGCCAATGGATAAGATAGCACTCCCAAGGAGATTGTTATCGGGAAATAGTTAGTGAAAGGATTTGCAATCGCTTCATTGATTTGTCGGAATGCTTCTGGGAGAGGCAGGACCGGCATCGGCATCAAGCTTTCAGCATGAGAGCCCTGGTTTCATGGCCGCCCGGGATTTCGCCAAGGCGGAATTCATGATCGAGGATTCGACCATCGGGTTTTCGACCAGCACGATCTCGGACTGCCGTCCTGGACCTCAACTAAGCCTGTGCAAACTCTAGATCAATGTCGTCAGCGCCAAACAGGGTGTAAGTGACGAGATCTTTGATGGTGCAGCCTTGGGAATCGCAGTCGGCAGTAAAACTGACCAGAGCATAAAGGCCTGTCCGTGGATTCTTAAATAAGGCTATGACGTAGCCCCCTTCTGCCATGACCGCAGCGCCAGGAACGAGGGCAAATCCCTTGAGGAGGTTCAGTGGACCTTCGGCCCGGGCTTCCACGGACGAAGGGGCAAGTAAAGGATTCTCCTCGCCCCTTGTTGTGACAGAAAAGGTCAACATAAAAAGGAAACCAATGATCACTATTCTTCTTAACTGGCAGAGAATCTTTTTAACCCTCATGGTTGGGCTTCTTTCTGAGCCTTCGGATTTTCCTCGCGTCCGTTTCCTTGTGTGTCTCATAGGTTCGCCTGTTTAAAATCCCATCACATTGTAAACAGCTTTCATCCAACAAAAGTTCCGCGCAAAACGCTAAAAGGCTTTCCCCCGCCAGGAACCTTTTCCCCTATCGGGTTGTTTTACTGGCAAAGGAGACGCACAAGATTTTTGTCGGCGTCGTGATTTTCGCTTTGAGCGGGCTGATCTCTATGGAGCTACCAATCAAGATGGAAAGCCGATTCGATGATTGGCGGCCTAAAGTTGGGACAGCTCACTAAACATACGCACCCAAAGAATTAGCTACATTGGACGTACGCGGAATCATATTGGCAGGCGGAAATGGGGAACGGCTCTATCCGCTGATCAAGGATAGAGCCAAGCCGGCTGTTCCATTTGGAGGAAAGTATCGGATCATCGACTTTGTCCTCTCCAACTTTGTCAACTCCGGGATTCACTCGATCTACGTGCTTACTCAATACAAGGCGCAGTCGTTGATGGGGCATCTGGAACATGGCTGGCGTCTTTCAGACCTCTTGAACGATCGGTTCGTCACTCCCGTGCCGGCTCAGATGCAAACAGGGAGGGAATGGTACCTGGGGACAGCCGACTCGGTCTATCAAAACCTTCACCTGATCCAGAGGCACAATCCGAAGCTTGTCGCCGTCTTTGGAGCTGATCATATCTACCGGATGAATATCCGCCAAATGGTCGAAGAGCACAGGGCGAAAAAAGCCGAGGTCACTGTCGCGGCGCGTCCGGTCAAGGTCGAGGAAGCTTCCCACTTTGGCGTCATCGAGATAGATGGAGACTGGCGAATCGTGGGGTTTGAGGAGAAACCCAAGCGACCAAAACCGATTCCTGGAGAACAGGACGATGCTTTGGCCTCTATGGGTAATTATCTTTTCGACACCGAACTTCTCACCCAGGCTCTTACCGTAGACGCCCGCAACCCAGCCAGCACGCACGATTTCGGCCGAGACCTTCTTCCTGCGCTACTCCGTGAGCGAAAAACCTGCGCCTACGACTTCCGAAAAAACCGCATCCCTGGCCCCCTGAAAGGGGAAGAACCCAGTTACTGGCGAGATGTGGGGACCATCAAGGCCTACTACGAAGCGAGCATGGATCTACGAGCTATAAATCCGTCCTTCAATCTCTATAACCAGAGCTGGCCAATCCAGACAGCTGGATATAGCGGCCCTCCGGCTAAGTTCGTCTTTGATGAAGAGCAACGGAGAGGAGTTGCGACGAATTCCATTGTCGGGGAAGGTACGATTATCAGCGGCAGCCTGATCCGCGGGTCAGTCATTGGCCGTAGTGTCAGGATTCACAGCTATTGTTTAATCGAGGATTCCATCATCATGGATTGGGTGGAGATTGGGCGCGGCTGTCAAATCCGGAAGGCCATCATCGATAAGCATAACATCATTCCGCCTGGAACACGGATTGGCTTCGATGCCGAAGAGGATCGAAACCGTTATTTCGTGTCCGAAGGTGGCATCGTTGTGATCCCCCGCGGAGATTCTAAAACCGGATGGTCGCAATTAAGCTCCCAGGGCATAAATTTTTTCTCTGCCGCAAAATGATTTCGTAAGTGCAACATGGGTAGATAAGACTCAATGAATATGGCGAATTTTTCCAGCCAACCGGAAGCCTTCGGTTGGCCGGGTATCGAGCCCCGATGGACCCATGGAAGCAAGGAGGGAGTGGGGACTGCGTACTCGGCCTCCAGCCCGATATGGTTCACGGTATGGAACGGCATTCTCACTGAGGTCTATTATCCAACCATAGACCGGCCGCAGATCCGTGATCTTCAATATCTCATCACCGATGGTGAAAGTTTTTTTCACGAGGAGAAACGCCATCTCCTCACTGGAACAGAGCGTTTATCCCGCCACGCGCTGGAATACCGAGTAACGAACAGAGACCCCGAGCAGCGCTACACAATCGTTAAAGAAATCATCGCCGATCCGCATCTACCATGTATCCTGCAGCGAACTCAGGTGATCGGCGACGCGAAATTCTTATCTCGGCTTCGGTTGTATGCCTTGTGCGCCCCGCACATCGAAGTAGGGGGCTGGGGGAACAATGCCTATGTGGTAAAGGTGGCAGGTCGACAGATCCTTACGGCCGAGAAGGAGGGCACCTGGCTCGCCCTGGGAGCTACTGTTCCTTTTAGCCGGCTTTCCTGTGGGTATGTCGGTCATAGCGACGGTTGGACGGATCTGGCAGAGAACTTTCAGATGGACTGGGAATTTGGCAAGGCGCTTAACGGCAACGTTGCCCTCACGGGTGAAATCGATCTCGAGGCGGACCAGCAGTTTACTTTGGGACTCGCAATCGGCGATGGCCTGCACAGTGCGGTAACGACCCTCTTCCAGGCTCTCGGCGTGCCCTTCAAGGAGCAGCGGGCACGCTATCGCGAGCAGTGGGATCGTCCTTGCCGGAAAATCCTGCCGCTTGAAAAAGTCTCCAATGACAAGGGAAACCTCTATCACGGAAGCGTCAGCCTGCTCCTGGCGCATGAGGACAAGCATTATCCCGGAGCCATGATCGCTTCGCTCTCCATTCCGTGGGGAGAATCGAAAGGCGACGAAGACATGGGCGGGTACCACCTGGTTTGGACACGAGATATGGTCAATAGCGTGACAGGTCTGCTTGCTGCTGGCCACACTGAAACCGCCCTTCGGGGGCTTATCTACCTCGTCACCAGCCAGCAGGCGGATGGAGGTTTTCCACAAAACTTCTGGATCAACGGCGACCCTTATTGGCGAGGCATTCAGCTTGACGAGGTGGCCTTCCCAATCTTGCTTGCCTGGCGGTTGCGCCGAGAGAATGCCCTTCAGGACTTTGATCCCTATCCGATGGTGATCCGAGCCGCAAGTTACCTCATCCGTCACGGCCCTGCGACCCAGCAAGAGAGGTGGGAGGAGGCGGGTGGATACTCTCCTTCCACGTTAGCGTCCAGCATTGCTGCACTTGTCTGCGCGGCCTCATTTGCGCGCGAGCGCGGCGACGATGCCTTGGCGCAGTTCCTGGAAGAGTATACCGACTTCCTGGACTGTCACATTGAAGCCTGGACAGTGACGGCGGACGGCATGCTGATCCCTGAAATCAAGCGGCACTTTATCAGGGTTCATCCAGCGGACGTCTACAACACATGTCCCAATGAAGATCCCAACAGCGGGATTCTCTCCGTCCCCAACCGAGCGCCGGGAGCCCCGTGGGAATTTCCGGCCAAGGACGTTGTGGACGCGGGATTTCTTGAGCTGGTTCGCTATGGGATTCGCAAGCCAGATGACCCTATCATCGCCGATTCCCTACATGTGGTGGATGCCATCCTCAAGGTGGATACTCCCTTTGGTCCGTGCTGGCATCGCTACAACCATGACGGCTATGGGCAACGAAAAGACGGTGGTCCTTTTGAAGGTTGGGGCAAGGGCCGCGCCTGGCCGCTCTTGACTGGGGAACGCGGCCACTACGAGCTGGCCGCTGGAAAGAAGGTCAAGGGTTTCATCCGGGCGATGGAAGGGTTTGCTTCTTCCACCGGACTCCTGCCGGAGCAGGTCTGGGATGAGGCGGATCATCCTGACGCTCACATGTACCTGGGCCGCCCTACAGGCTCTGCCATGCCGCTCATGTGGGCGCACGCGGAGTATATTAAACTGCTCCGCTCCACCTTTGACGGGCAGGTATTTGACTTTATTCCCGAGGTGTCGGAGCGCTACATCGTTAATAGAAAAAAATGCAGGCCTCTGGAGATATGGAAGCCGAACCGGCAGGTGTGCGCAGTCAACAAAGGCTTTACCCTGCGCATTCAGGCGCCGGCTTCTTTTTTGCTACACTGGTCAAGAGATGACTGGCAGACCGTGGAGGATACATGCTCTCTTCCGACCAGGCTTGGGATTGAGTTTGTCGACATCCCTATACCTCCTGAGCAGCGGGCGCCGATACGCTTCACTTTTTTCTGGACTGCGAGCCACCGCTGGGAACAACGCGACTACGAGGTCGCCGTTGAAGAGACGTAAACTCCAACCTAAGGATACTCGCGTGCCGGCTCCTTTCGGGAACTTTTAAAGCCTACAAGAAGTTCTCAAGAAAGGTTTCCAACTTCACAGGAGGTTAAATATGGCCGAGCAAAAACATCCACCGACCTGATCCAGCAATCCCTGGAGACCGCTCCTGGTAGGAGCGGCTTTATTGATTCTCTGGCTGATTAGCCAATGGACGGGATAACGGCCGCGTGGAATTGGGCTTGGATTCCTCTGGAGGCGAGATGGAGGAGCGCTTTAGCTCCTCGCTTCGGGCCTCTCCAGGGCCGTAACGAAAAAGACCCTGCTCGCCGGATAGAGAAAGCCAGTGACCACGATATCCCTTCCCGACCCTGCTTCTCGTCGCATTGCGGCTACCAACTCGCCATTCGCGCTGATCCCCATGCGCGGGGGAGAAAGCTGGCGCAGGAAGTCGGCACTGTCGCCTCTTCAATCCAGATCTCCAGCAAGCAACAATTTTGGCCGAACCAAAGTTCCCGGCCAGAAAGCCTGGTCTTCAGTGTGGGAACTATTTCTTAGTCGTCCTTGTTCAACAAATAGAAGAGAAAGGCGGGAACGAAATGTTAAATCTCATGCTGTCAACGGAGTTTAAAAGTGAACGAGCTTGATAAGTACAATTGCCAAAATGCGGAGTCATGCTTTTTTGAAACGGCCGCGGGCAAGCTGGGACTGGAAGGGAACCTGGTGAAATTGATTGGACAGACCCCTCGCCGGCCGGCTTTTGTCCGTTAGCTTCCTTCGCGGAAAGCGAAGCTTCCTCAGGATCTTTCCCTCAATTTGCCGAACCCGCTCGCGAGTTATAGAAAACTGCGTTCCCAGTTCCTCCAAAGTATGTTCATGCGACTCGCCCACCCCAAAACGCAATCGTACAACTTTTTCCTCTCTAGGCGGTAGCGTTGCCAGGACCTTTCGTAACTGCAGGCGAAGATCTTCTTGAATGACCTCCTCCAGGGGACTAGGGGAACGCCTGTCCTCGACGAAATCAGCTAAACAGCTTTCCCCCTCCTCTCCTAGAGGCGTCTCGAGAGAGACCGGCTCGCCTCCAATTCCCATCATTCGCTGGACCTCTTTTGGGGGTAATCCCACTTCGGCTGCAATTTCCTCGGGGAGCGGTTCGCGACCTAGTTTTGGAAACAGATCCCGGGATGTTCGGATTAACCCATTCTTGATTTCTACCACATGAGCGGGGATACGGATTGTAGGCGCCGAGTCAGTAATCCCCCGCGCAATAACCTGGCGAATCCACCAGTTCGCATAGGTGGAGAACCTATATCCCAATCGATAGTCGAATTTCTCCACCGCTCTCATAAGGCCAAGAGTTCCTTCCTGAATGAGATCTAAAAACTCAAGACCCCGGTTCATATACTTCTTTGCAATACTGACAACCAAACGCAAATTGGCTTCGGTCAACT
The DNA here is from genome assembly GCA_016210115.1 of Deltaproteobacteria bacterium. GTDB lineage: Bacteria > Desulfobacterota > Binatia > UBA9968 > UBA9968 > JACQUW01. Next base: position 9,539 of record JACQUW010000283.1, read on the forward strand.
GTTTCTTCGCCTGTTCAGCTTTGAGCTCACCTTCGCATATGGATTGCACCCGCTGTTTCAGTTCTTCCGCAGTCATTCCGGTTTCCGTTTCGATTTTGCTAATCTTGGCGCGTGCCGATTCCTGCTCCTGCTTTACCACTGTATGGTCGAGTTCCCGTTTCAACTCGGCTACACGGGCGTAAAACGCCTTAAGCTTCGCGGCGATCTCATCGATCGGTGACTTGGAAAGCCGCAGGTCCTTCATCGTCTGGAGAATCTCGGATTGTTTTTGCTCCAGGTCTTTCTGAAGATGAGCCCTGCGATGGAAGGAGATCCTTCCCTTTCTTAGTTCGCCGCGCAGCAGGTCCAGATTCCGGCTCAGGCGGCACAGTCTTGCAATCTGCTCAAGGAAACGCTTTTGGTCGAGCGCAGCGTCTGACCCCTGGGAACTCGGCCCGCCTGCCGGGGCGCGGGGAGGCTTGCCGGCTCCTCCTTCCTCGTCTATGTCCAGAACAACGCGACTCAGGCCCAGTGCAGCTCTTTTAACCTTGTCGCCAAGTTCAAGAATATAGCGCAGCGCGATGGGAGACGAGAGGGCCGCTTCTGCCACCTGAGCTTGCCCTTCTTCCTTGGCTTTCCCGAGTTCCACCTCGCGGTCTCGCGTCAGGAGCGGAACGGCTCCAATGTCGCGAAAGTATAACGCAGTTAAATCATTCTCCTGGTCCGTCTTCTCACTCTTCCGGCCCGTCTGCCGGCGCGCGGGCAGGTCTTCTTCATCCTCATCGTCCTGATCGAGCTCTTCCTGCGGCAGCAGATCGCCTTCCTCCTCCACCTCGATCGTTTCGTCATACATAGACCGTTTCTCCATGTTCAATCCAGCTTTCTATAGGCTGCCTCCCGCGATCCACGCGCTGTCCAAGACGTTGGAAAGTTCGTCCGCGGCGGAAAAGTTTCTTGCCTAGTTGGACCGATGGCTTCAAGTTCGATTAAGATCTTGATGTCTGAAGACCCCACCCACAACGACTCCAAAAAGCAGATGAGCCATTAAGCTCATTGCTTGAGGTGAAGGCCCAGTAGAGGGTGTCCCCGCGCCACCTCCACATGGATTCGCTGTGGCACACGGATTTTTCACCGCGCAAGGATTATTGAGCTTCGGGGCGCACGGGTTGAATCGAGATGGCGCTACGGAACACGGATTTGCCGATTGCACAGCACAGGGATTGGATGAGGGCGCCGCGGAAGAGTTAGAGACAGCACACGGGTTAGCCGCAACAGCATCCCGCCCCTTTAATAATTCGCTGGCCATCATGAGGCTCGGACCCAAGAGGGTTATAGCAAAAAGCCAGGGAGCCAGAGAAAATAGTGCCCCACGGAACCAGCCGGCACCGGGCAGCCAGGAATCAAAAAAGAGGGCGTAGAGGACCCCAAGCGAAATCCCTATAGCCACGTGGATGAGCGAACCCATCAGGTAGGGAGAGGCGTCGAATGGAAACACGCTCCCCAAAGCCGCCATGATGTCCATTCCAGGAAGCCCCACAAGGGGTAACCCATACATCAATCCTGTCATGGCCAACGTCCCAAGGAAACCAGCCAAGATCGCTCTGCCCAATTTGAAGTTTTTAATCACGTCTAACTACCTCCTTTATGATAAATGCGAAATGGACTATCTGTTCGATCATCGCCCTACTACTGAAACAAAGGCTAATCCAAAAAGTTCCGGACGCCCTGGGACACCCGGAAAATTCGCCGGAACCCGAGAAATTGTTTCTCCTTTCCGCCGCTTGCCAGCCTTTGTTTTTTTAACGGAGATCCGAAGAAAAAAAGTTCCACTCTGCAATGCCCAAACGGTTGGCGGTCTGGTTGTTATATTGGTCGCATTGCCGGGAACTTAGCTCACCCCTTCCCGCACACCGTCTTGAAA
>JACQUW010000298.1 GCA_016210115.1 Deltaproteobacteria bacterium
AACGGAGAAGGTATTTTCACGCAGATTGCTCTCACAAGTCTTTCCCCCCAATTTTCCGCTAATCCGCGCAATCTCTTTTTGCACAATTGAGATACTCATACCCGCCGATTTCCTAATTTTTGGAAACTCCTCATAAGAAATTTTTCGAATGATATTGTCTTAGTTACTTTTTTTCCTGGTATGGGTTTTGCGTCCCGGGCAGCAAAGGAGTCATTTTATCGGTTGACTCTCCTGCGAGCATGAAGCTGGGACGTGAAAGCGAATACGCCATTGAGGGCCTCCTCGTTTTGGCGACAAAGCCTCCGGGCACGATGATGCTTTTGCGCGACATAGCCGACGCGCGAAAGGTCCCGCAGACTTTCCTTGCGAAGATCTTTCAGAAGCTTACCCGGGGCGGGGTTGTTGTTTCTTCCCGCGGAGCGATTCGAGGATACGCTCTGGCTCGGCCGCCCAGGGGAATCAAAGTAAAAGACATCTTCTTAGCGGTCGAAGGACCGGATCTGTTCGATCGGTGCATCTTTTGGAGCGACCGATGCGCCGAGGATGACCCATGCCCGATGCATTTCCGGTGGAAGGCAATAAAACAAAACATCATTGCAGAGCTGATGGAGCGGACCACACTGGCCGATCTGGCGAAGGGATCCCGGCATAAGCGTTAACGGCAGGCGATCCCGACCCGTCTTTTTTCGCTACAAATGGGTTCTGAACTCGACAACAACTCATCCGATTTTGCAGCGGCTATAGAGCCGAGGCTCATGCAGGTTGTGGTTCCCACGGAGGATCACCATAAGAATCTGATTTCCTGCCAGAGTGCCTGTCCCGTGCACACAGATGCTCGAGGCTATGTGCGCGCTATCGCACGGGGTAATTTTGAGGAAGCCTATCTTATCGCGAGAGGCCCCAATCCATTTGCATCGATCTGCGGGCGAGTTTGTGGGGCCCCATGTGAGATCTCGTGCCGCCGGGGAAAGATTCCCCGGACGGACGAAGACGGTTCCTTTGTAGCGCACGACCGGCCGATTGCGATTCGCGCTCTAAAGAGATTCGTCTGCGAAATCTACGGGGCCGAGGCGCGGGCCAGCGACCAAATACTGGAAGACCTCCGTGAATTTGTGCCCACTGTTGCAGCCGATGCGGAAGAGATGGCTTCTTTGCTTCGTGCGGCCGTTGAAGGACAATTCATCCCCGCCAGGGGAGAGAAAGTTGCCATCATCGGATCGGGTCCGGCAGGGCTCAGCGCGGCACATGATCTGGCACTTCTGGGTTTCAAGCCCGTTGTGTTCGAGCTGGAGCCGGTCGCCGCCGGGATGTTGGCCCTCGGCGTCCCGGAATATCGTCTTCCACGCGATCTGATTCGACGAGAAGTTTCTGTCATCGAGGCTCTCGGCGTGGAAATCCGCTGTAATACCAGCGTGGGCCGGGATATCTCGTTCGCGTCACTGCGCGACGAGTTCTCAGCCGTGATTATTGCTGTAGGCGCCAAGCGCCCGAGAGCTCTGGGTCTTCCCGGCGAGCTGGGGCCCGGGGTTTTTGGAGGCGTGGATTTTCTTCGAGCGGTGGCGCTTGGCGAAAGCTTGCCGTTGGGATCGGACGTTGTGGTGATCGGTGGAGGAAATGTTGCTTACGACGTTGCTCGCACCGTCGTTCGGCAGGCCGCCTATGATACGGCGAGAATGGCGGCCCGTCTGCCCGGAACCCGGCGCGTTCGTCTCGTTTCCCTCGAAACGCTGGAGGAAATGCCGGCTGATACCGTTGAGATCCTCGAAGGAGAAGAGGAAGGGATCGAACGGGTCTCGGGATGGGGACCCGTGACGATCCGGCGCGACGATCAAGGACACGTCACGGGCCTTGAGATCAAAAGGTGCATTCGTGTTTACGATGAACAACGCCGTTTTTCTCCACAGTTTGCGGAAGAAAACCGCCAGGCTCTGGATTGCGATACGGTTTTGATTGCCGCCGGGCAGGCGCCCGATCTTTCCTTCTTGGATGAAGGGGGAAGAGATGTCGAGCAATTTCGACCCGGATGGCCGAAGGTTGATCCAACGACACTGATGACGTCGGCCGAAGGCATTTTTGTTGCCGGGGATCTTGCGCATGGAACGCGACTTTTAATCGACGCGGTGGCTTCCGGAAAGAAGGCCGCCCGCTCTGTTTACCAGCACGTCACCGGCCGGAGGCTTCATCCGGAGACGCTCATGAGCTTCATTCGACTCGACCCATATCATCGGGAGAGGGGCTATGAGCGGATTCGTCGAGTGGAACTGCCCAGCGCAATCCCGGAGGAGCGGCTCACAAATCCCAAAGCGGTGGTCGAAAAAAGTCTCGGCGCAAAAGAAGCGATGCGGGAAGCGTCGCGCTGCCTGGATTGCGGCGTGACACCGGTTTTTGATGGGACCCGCTGTATTCTTTGCGGCGGATGTGTCGACGTTTGCCCGACACTTTGCCTAAAAATTGTTTCTCTTTCGTCGCTGAATTCAACGGAGGACTTGACCGGCCTGGTGAAGTCTCAGCTCGGGGACAGCGCGGACTGGAAAAACAATTCGGCGATTTTGAAAGATGAGGATCGCTGTATTCGCTGCGCGCTTTGCGTGGATCGATGCCCTGCCGACGCCATTGCCATGGAACGAGTGATCTTTCAAACCGAGTGGAGGACAACATGACAACCGAGGCTAAACCCACACCGATTGCGCGGTCCCGGCTCGAGCCCGAGGCGATGCCGCGGAGGGATTTTCTCGGCCTTGCCGCGTGGTGGTCGGCGGCAGCCGCTCTTCTTTTCGGATTTCTGGGATCAATGCGGTTGCCGAAAGCGGCAGTTCTTCCTTCTCCATCCAAGAAATTCAAGGTCACGCTGCCCGCTTCATTGGCTTCCGGCCAATCCTATGTGCCACCAGGTAGATCCGTCGCCGTTTATAAGGATGGTAGTCAGGTTTATGCGGTTTCCACTATCTGTACGCACTTGGGCTGCATCGTCAAAGGCACCGAGGGCGGTTTTGATTGTCCGTGTCATGGCTCAAAATTCAACAAGGATGGCTCCGTAGCAAAAGGTCCGGCTCCCAAAGGACTCCCGTGGCTCGAGGTGAAGCATGTGGGTGGCGACAATTTCCTGATCGACGAGGGAAAGACCGTGGCGGTGGGGACAACGGTGACCGTATGAAGGCTGTTGTGGAAAAACAGAACGCAAGAGGAGAATCGGCGGTGGATCGTTTTGTTGGGAACCTCAAGGCGGTTCCGCGTCTGTTTACCGAGACCATGTTCCGCACCGGAAAGCCCCAGTCGGATCGGACTCGCTCAACGTTTGTCTTTGGAAACGTTTTTCTCCACCTGCATCCGGTTCGGACCCACCGATGGAGCCTTCGATGGTCCACAACCTGGGGATTGGGCGTTGCCGCGTTCTCATCTTTTTTCGTTCTGTTGGTCACCGGGGTCCTGCTCATGTTCTATTACAAGCCGTACCCGGACGTCGCCTATCTCTCCATCAAAGACATTCACTTCGTTGTGCCCACCGGTCGCTTTATCCGAAACATCCACCGCTGGTCAGGCAACATGATGGTGGTCTTCGTGCTCCTTCACATGGCGCGCGCCTTCTATACCGCCGCCTATCGAGCGCCGCGGGAGTTTAACTGGGTCATGGGCATGGGACTTTTGGTCGTCACACTCGGCCTCTCGTTCACGGGATACCTTCTTCCGTGGGACCAACTGGCCTATTGGGCGATTACGATCGGCGCGAATATCGCGCAATCCCCAAGGGAGGTTACCGACGCGTTTGGCCTAACGGAATGGTTTGACATCGGCGGCCTGCAAAAGCTGATTCTTTTGGGCGCCGAAGAGGTGGGCGAAGAGGCGCTTATCCGTTTCTATCTTTTTCATGTGATGATCCTGCCGCTGATTCTGATGGCGATCGTCGCCGTTCATTTTTGGCGCATCCGCAAAGACGGCGGCCTTTCAAAACCCGTGGACGCTGACAACCGGCTGGGAGCCGCCCCGAATCTTTATCCGGTTTTCACAGAGGTCCCGAAAAAAACTTACAGTCTGGCTGCGATCGTCAAAGGGAGGACGCCGATTGTGGGGAGCGGACCGGAACAGACGCTCCCCTCAATGCCCCATCTGCTGATCGCGGAAGCCGCCGTTTTTATGTTGGCGATCGCGCTCTCGGTCATTTTCGCGATCTTCCTGGACGCTCCCTTAAAGGAGGTTGCCAATCCCGCAGTTCCCGAGAATCCCGCCAAGGCTCCCTGGTATTTTCTCGGACTCCAAGAGTTGGTCTCCCATTCCGCGTTCATGGGCGGGATTGGAATCCCGGTGATCGTACTGATCGGTCTCGGCCTGATTCCTTATCTGGATCGCGAAACGCTGGGGACGGGAATCTGGTTCGGTGGCCCCGGAGGCGGCCCGCTCGTGGTCCGATCGGTTATTTTCGGCCTTGTATCTGTATTGGCGATCGAGGCGTTGGTGATTCGCTTCGGCTGGATTCGACAGTGGTGGCCCAATACTCCGCAGCTTGTGATTACCTTTCTCAATCCGGGAACCCTGCTTACGGCTCTATATGCCGCATACTCTCTTTGGTCTCTTAAAAATTACAACTCGACCCGGGCCGGGGCTCTGGCCCTGTTTACCTGCTTCGTTTGCGGCTTTATCGTGCTCACCGTGATCGGAACGTACTTTCGTGGTCCGAACTGGGATTTTTATTGGTCGCCGTCGCACTGGCCGGGGCACTGACCGTCTATGAGAGAGACACAACACGCTTTGAATTACTGGAACGACGTGAACGTTTTGAACCACTCGGTTCTATGGCGTTCAAGTCGTTCAATTCGTTCGAGGGACATGCGCGAGTTACTTCCATGAAAGCCAACAAACATTTGCTTCTTTGGTCGAGTCTCGGAACACTGGCGGTGCTGTTGTGGGCCGCGGTCCATGAGAACTTCCTGCGCGATTGGCGCGGGATCCAGCGGGAAATTCGGGCGCGGCTTCCCTCGACGCAGGCCGAAGCGTTTACGATTCAGCTGAGACAGATAGTGAGCCGGCAGGTCGGAGCAACGGACCGATGCGTGAGCTGTCATGTCGGAATGGCTCCGGGTGAAAACGGCATCGAAGGCGACCGCCTTTATGGGCGGCACCCCGATGTGGTTCACGATCCGACGACTTATGGCTGTACGGTTTGTCACAGCGGACAGGGGCGAGCAACCGATACCGCGGACGCGCATGGTGGCGTTCCTCATTGGCCGGAGCCGATGGTTCCCAAAGAATATTTGTACGCCGGCTGTGGAGGATGCCACACCCACTTGAGCATCCCGAACATACGCCAGCTCGAAAAGGGAAGAGCCCATTTTGAGCAGGCGGACTGCCTGGCCTGCCACAAAGTGGATGGACGCGGCGGAACGGTTCGCCCGGGCGGAGCGGGAGGACAGGAGGGACCGGATCTCTCGCAAACGGGTGCGCGTGGATTCAAGGCGAACTGGTACGAGCACCATCTCGCACAAAAGAAAAAAGCGACTTCCGGCCCATGGATCTCCGCGATGGGAGAGCTTTCTCAGCCGGAGCGGAGCGCCATTGATGAATACCTTCGTTCCCGTGTGGGCGCACCTGGTTTGTTGGAGGCCAAAGCCCTCTTTCACACTCTCGGATGCCGTGGATGTCACAAAGTCGGTGGCGTTGGAGGCGATGACGGCCCGGATCTGACCGCCGTTGGCAACAAAGATCCCGGTCAACTCAGTTTTGTTAACGTGGAAGGCGAGCGGACGCTCACGAACTGGATCAAACACCATTTCCGCTCTCCGGCAACGATCGTGCACGGCTCGACGATGCCCGAGTTGGGACTTACGGAGCGAGAGCTCGACCAACTTACCTTTTATGTATTGTCTTTGCGGCGGCGGACCTACCCGGAGGCTCTCTGGCCGAAAGACCGCATTCGGGCGGAGCGTTTTGGCACGCGAGAGTTCGCTACAGACGGCGCCACGCTTTACGGAACCTTCTGCGCAGCCTGCCATGGCAGCAAAGGAGAGGGAATGCGTTATCCCGGGTTCGCTCCATTCCCCGCGATCACAAATCCGGACTTCCTTCGGCTAGCCTCGGATGAGTTTCTAAGAGAGCAGATCAAGCGCGGCCGGCCCGGAAGACGGATGCCGGCGTGGGCCCAGCAAGAAGGCGGTCTCCGCGACGAGGAGGTCGCTCAGGTGGTGGCCTACATCCGAGATGTTGGAGGAGTTCCTTTTGAAGGAGACCCCAGGCCTCGGCGATGGGTTCAAGGCGATCCGGCGGACGGGCAACGTTCGTATCTTAAGAGTTGCGCCCAATGCCATGGGCAAAAAGGAGAGGGACGAGAAGGGCCTGCCTTGAACAATCCGGTCCTGCTTAATCTTGCCACCGACACTTATCTCTTCGAAACCATTAAGAAAGGTCGGAGGGGAACTTCGATGGAGCCATTCGGCGTAAGCTCCGCGGTGAGAGGCGCGCTGCCGGACCCGGAAATTTCATCGATTGTCGCGTTCCTTCGAACATGGGAGGGAAAAAAATGAAAGATATCAGCCGGCGTGAATTCCTTGAGTGGGTGGGAGCTGCGGGATTTTCGACCTTCATGCTTTCGGTCCGTGATGCGTGGGGCCTGGCCGCCATCGAAAATCCTCTGGCGGCTTACCCTAGCCGCGATTGGGAAAGGGTCTATCGCGATCTGTGGAAATATGATTCCACCTTTACGTTTCTCTGCGCCCCCAATGATACCCATAACTGCATCTTGAACGCTTACGTTCGCGACGGCGTGATCACGCGCATCGGCCCCACCATGAAATACGGCGAGGCCACGGACCTCTATGGAACGAAGGTCAGCCATCGGTGGGACCCCCGCGTTTGCCAGAAGGGATTGGCTTTGACGCGACGGTTTTACGGTGACCGCCGGCTCCGCTATCCGATGGTGCGTAAAGGATTCAAGGCCTGGGTCGATAAGGGATTCCCGCGTGAAAAAGACGGCCGGCCACCCACAGAGTACTTCAACCGCGCCCGGGATGAATGGCTGCGCATCACGCATGAGCAGGCGGCGGATATGGTTGCAGCAGCGCTGATCAACATCGCCACGACCTACAACGGTGAAAAAGGCCGGAAGCTCCTCCAGCAGCAAGGTTACGAGCCCGAGACCATTGAGGCCACCAAGGGAGCGGGCACGCAGGTCCTTAAATTCCGGGGCGGCATGCCGCTGCTCGGACTCACGCGGGTTTTTGGTCTGTACCGCATGGCCAACTCCATGGCCCTTCTCGATCAGAAGCTGCGGGGAGTCAAGCCGGACGATGCTATGGGCGGACGCGGCTGGGATAATTACTCCTGGCATACGGATCTTCCGCCGGGCCATCCCATGGTGACCGGCCAGCAAACCGTCGAATTCGATCTCCACGCTGTAGAGCAGGCCCGTATAGTTGTGGTGTGGGGTATGAATTGGGTGACCACCAAAATGCCGGACACCCACTGGCTTACAGAGGCCAGGCTGAAAGGAACCAAAGTGGTGGTGATTGCCTGCGAGTACTCTTCCACCAGCACAAAGGCCGATGACGCGATCGTCGTTCGTCCCGGAACCACGCCGGCGCTCGCCCTGGGACTCTGCAACGTCATTATGCGGGAGAAACTCTACGATGGCGATTACGTGCGACGCTTCACCGACCTCCCGCTGCTGGTTCGAGCCGACAACCTGAAACTGCTTAGAGTCGAGGAGGTGTTCGGCACCAAACCGGCAACTCTCAAAAACCAGACGAAGACCGTAGGCAAGGGAGAGAAGATCCCGCCGCCGGGCGCGCAAACCGATATCCTCATTCCCGAAGAGATGAGGCAATCCTGGGGCGATTTTGTCTGGTGGAACCGGAAAACTTCCAGGCCTGAAGCCATCACACGCGATCAGGTGGGAAAACTCTCGCCCGTAGCCGATCCTCTTCTGGAAGGCTCCGTGGAAGTGACTCTTAAGGATGGGAAGAAGGTCTCGTGCCGCCCCATTTTCGATGTGATGCTCGAATATGTGAAGCACTTCGATCCCAAAACAACCGAAGATATAACCTGGGCTCCGGCGAAAGCCATAGAGACTCTGGCCCGGGAGATCGCGAAAGTTCCAGGGACGACGTTGTTTGCCATCGGGATGGGACCGAACCAGTTTTTCAACAACGACAACAAAGATCGGACGCAGTTTCTCCTGGCGGCACTGACCGGGAACATCGGAAAAGTCACCGGGAATATCGGCTCATATGCAGGCAATTACCGGGTAGCGATGTTCAACGGCGTGCCCCAATACATTTTCGAAAACCCGTTCGATATCGAACTCGATCCTTTGAAGCCCGCGCGTCCAAGGCCGTATTGGAAGCCCGAGTCGGCTCATTACTACAACCATGAGGATCATCCCCTCAAAATGGGGAAAACCATGATCACGGGAAAAACGCACATGCCGACCCCGACGAAATCGCTCTGGTTCGCCAACGCCAACTCGATCCTGGGAAACGTCAAATGGCACTACAACACGGTCGTCAACGTGCTGCCCAAGATAGAGATGATCGCGGTCCAGGAGTGGTGGTGGTCGACCTCGTGCGAGTGGGCGGATCTCGTCTTCGCGGTGGACAGCTGGGCCGAGCTCAAGTATCCGGACATGTGCTGTTCGGTCACCAACCCGTTTCTCACCGTTTTTCCCCGCACTCCCCTCGAGCGGCCCTTCGAGACCCGCGGCGACATCGAGTGCCTGGCCCTCGTCGGGAAGGCGCTGGCCAGGCGAACGGGCGATCGGCGCTTCGCCGATCTGTGGAAGTTCGTCGATGAAAAAAAGGTGGAAGTCTATCTGCAGCGCATTCTCGATCACTCCTCGACCACGAAAGGTTACAGGATCGCGGATCTGGAGGAAAACGCGAAGAAGGGGATTCCGGCCCTCATGATGACCCGGACCAATCCCAAGACCGTCGGCTACGAGCAGGTTTACGACTCGCGCCCCTGGTACACCAAGACGGGCCGGCTGGAGTTTTACCGGGAGGAGGAGGAATTCATCGAGGCGGGAGAGAACCTGCCGGTGCATCGCGAGCCCGTCGACTCGACGTTTTACGAACCCAACGTCATCGTCGCCCCGGCGCATCCTTTCATAAAGGCGAAGGGGCCGGAGGCCTACGGGGTCAAAAAGGACGACCTCTCCAATGAAGTCCGCCAGGGACGGAACGTCGTCAAGCCATGGGACGAAGTGAAAAAGAGCGCCCACCCGCTCGCCAAGGACGGTTACAAGTTCGTCTTCCATACGCCGAAATACCGTCACGGAGCGCACACTATGCCGATCGATACCGACATGGTGGCGATGCTGTTCGGCCCCTTCGGAGATATTTACCGTCACGACAAGCGGCAGCCGTTCGCTGCGGAAGGCTACGTGGACATTCATCCCGACGATGCCAAGTCGCTCGGGATCGAGGACGGCGATTACGTCTGGATCGATTCCGATCCCGAGGACCGGCCGTTTCGCGGCTGGCAAAAAAACGACAAAGACTACAAGTTCGCCCGGCTCCTCTGCCGCGCCCGTTACTACCCGGGGACGCCGCGAGGGATCACGCGCATGTGGTTCAACATGTACGGCGCCACGCCCGGCTCGGTCGAAGGACATACCCAGCGGCCGGACGGCCTGGCGAAGAATCCGCGCAGCCCCTATCAGGCGATGTTCCGCTCCGGCTCGCACCAGTCCGCGACCCGCGGCTGGCTCAAGCCCACCTGGATGACCGATTCGCTGGTGCGCAAGGATCTCTTCGGCCACTCGGTCAATAAAGGCTTTCTCCCCGATGTCCATTGCCCGACGGGCGCGCCGCGCGAGGCGATCGTCAAGATCACCAAGGCGGAGCCCGGCGGGCTCAACGCCAAGGGGCTCTGGCGTCCGGCCGGCCTCGGGCTCCGGCCTAAGTATGAGCGCAAGGGAATGAAAGAGTATCTGGCGGGACAATTCATCATCGCCTCCAATCCGAAGAAAGGCGGGAAAAAGTAATGGCACGCGTATACAACTG
>JACQUW010000276.1 GCA_016210115.1 Deltaproteobacteria bacterium
CCCTTACGATCCTCGTTCCCCGCTCCTCAGCTGCACAAGCCTTGACTTGCATCGGGTAGCCTTTTCCCTAACGCTTGCGACTTACCGTCCGTAACTGAGGGATTACTATTTGCCGGCCCGCGCGGCTTTTTCTTAAGCATCGTCCTGAAATCAGGAGGCGCCAGAGGCGGGCTGAATTGACAGGACGCCTCGTTATGGGCTACTGTCCGCCACGAAAAGATACAGCGCTGCGGTTCCAGGTGTGGAGGAGTGCCTCGTAACCGGCTCTTCTGGCTGCGGAGAAGAAAAATGCTTGTAAACCACTCCAAATGTGTAGGATGCGGAAATTGCGTCGCAGTCTGTCCCATGGGGGCCATCCACGTGGAGAACAGGCTCGCGCACATCAATCAGGACGAATGCGTGGAGTGCGGCGCCTGTAATCGGTTTGTTACTTCCGAGGAGGCGCCGCCCGGGCTGGTGCGCGCCGCCCGCCGCTTCTTCTCCTTCCTCCACCTGCGCTACGACCAGCCCATAGACCTGTGTCCCACAGGCGCTCTATACGAGCCGGAGCTCCAGTGGCCCCGCACCATCCGAGCCGAGTTCAGTAATCCACTTATTGTTCACCCCAGCACGGGGATTACCGGCAGAGGGACTGAAGAGATCAAAACCAATGACGCCACCAACCGCTTGCCGCCCGGCCGGGCCGGAATCCTGGTGGAGTTCGGAAGGCCCGGGGTTGGGTGCCGCTTCCATGACGTGCAGAAGATCACGATGGCGCTGGCGCGGGTCAGGGACCTCTCTTTTGAGGAGAAGAACCCCGTCACTTTTCTCATGAAGGACGTTAAGACGGGAGAGCTGGATCCCGCGATCCTCGATGAGAAGTTTCTGTCGTGTATTTTGGAAACGCTGATGCCTTTAGAGCGCGTTCCCGACGCGCTGGAGACCATCAAACGCGTGCTGCCGGAGTTGGACACGGTTGTGAGCCTGGTGGTCAACGGCCGGTGCGGGCCCAATGGAGAGATCCCCTACGAAGAGATGGTGAAACAGGCGGGTTTTACCATGCGTCCTAACGGCAAGACCAATCTCGGCCTCGCCAGGAAGGTCGAGGCACAAAAGAAACCGGCTGAGGCGGCGGTTGCTTGAGAAAACCCGCTCGCGTCGCTCCTGAGATGACAAGAGAGGTCACGATACGATGACAAACACGATGCATCGCCAGGGCAGCGTAGAATCACTCCGGCAGGACTACATCATTTTTGCAACCACAGTAGCTGGCTTCAACCGAAAAGGCTCGGAAAAGGCGAATAACAAATTTATCGAGATCATGTTAAAACATCGGCCGGTCAATATGGGCCTGACCCGGCATGTCGCTGAGAAAGAAAAACAACCTAACTTCATCTGGGAAGCCATACGCGACCGCTTTCGGGGACGCCGTTACCAGAATGGCCAGCCCACCGAGGCAACGCTGCGAAGCTGGGAAGAGGCGCTCAAGCAAGGGAGCGGAGAAGGGCCGCGGCTCCGCAATCACGCCGTCTTCGACAGCATGGACAATTTCGCAGCCGCCATCCGTGACGTAAAAGAAGCCGACCTGGGCCTCTGTGTCAACGTCAATGCCGTCCACGAAGACACCGACCGCGCGGCCCGTGCGGCGGGCATCATCCGCCACACCATAGAACACTCTCTCGGCGTCCATGGACGCGTGGATAGATTGCCCTCAACGGAGATTCTGGAGCTGAGCACCATGTGCGGACACGGCATGGTCAGTTTCAATCTGGTGCGAAAAATGCTCTACCTCCTGAGCATGGGGCAGATCTCCCTGGATCGAGCTGCGGAGCTTCTGGCCAAGCCCTGCTCCTGCGGAGTGTTCAATCCCGCTCGCGCAGCCAGGATTCTCACTCAGGTCCGAGACGGTACGTACCGGCCATAGGCGCCCTAGCCGCCCTAGCCCGGCCCATGTAGTTGCTTTGTCGTGAATTGGCGGGAAGTAGCCACTTTCCTTAAGCAAGCCACCCGTTCATAAATCTTTCCCGGCCCACCAAACTTGATTTAGCCGTTCCGCTCACTTATCTTGAGTCACACAGCGCTAGGAGGTGAATCTTGATGATCATCGAGTACAAAGGGCACAGGCCGAAAATTTCGCCCAAGGCCTTCATCGCGCCCACAGCAGTGCTGATTGGGGATGTGACCGTTGGGGAGGAGGCGAGCATTTGGTTCGGAGCGGTCCTGAGATCAGATCAAAACGAAAACCCGATCGTCGTCGGCGCGCGCACAAGCGTTCAGGATAATTGCGTTCTGCACTGCGGAGAGGCGCCGACGATTCTGGAAGATAATGTGACCGTCGGTCACGGCGCCGTGATGGAAGGATGCATCATTCGCCGCGGGGCCATTATCGGAATGAATGTCACCGTTTTGGAGAACAGCGAGATCGGGGAGGAGTCGCTCGTCGCGGCCGGGAGCGTGGTCGTGCCTCATACGAAAATTCCGCCGCATGTGCTGGCGGCGGGAAGCCCCGCGAGAGTCAAAAAGGAAATCAGCGGAGAAGCTTTGAGCTGGATCAAGATGGGCTCGTCCACCTACGTCGGTCTTTGCCGGAGTTATCTGGGCGGGGACTACAAAATCATCGGATAGAATTATATGGACCAACCCTGAGTTGTTCTTCAGCGCCATCGCTCGTAGCGACGGCCGGCCATCGAGCCGTTAGGGCGCCGGACACCACGCGGTTGACTTCAAAAAGGTATTTCTTGGAAAGGGGGCTTCCATGCGTAAGTTGTTAAGGGAGATACGAATGACAGGCCTAACAGCAACCGTCGTCGGAGTTGCCTTACTGTCGATCGCACAAACAGCACAAGCTGTGTCTCTGTATTGGGGGTCAACAGCAGTCAAGACAGCTTCGGTCGCAAATTGCCTGGGCTTCGCCGAAACCGCAATGCGAAGTCTGAACTTTAAGAATATCCGAAGGTCTCAGAATGAGGTGGCTGGCGCCAGCGGAGGCACTTACGCGGCTGTTACCTGTTTCGCCACGACTCCCCGTGCCACAGCTATTGTCATGGTGGCCGGCAACGATGCCGGGGAGACGGCTCGGGTGCGAGACACTCTACGCCAGAAGGTCGCGGCCATTGTACGTTTTGACTAAAGGTCATCCAATTTTTGCCTGGCTTTCGGAAAACCTGTTCCGGATGAACAAGAACATCGCTCCGCGAGCGTAACAACGTCTCCCGTCGAGAGACATTTCGGATTTCGGATTGCGGATTTCGGATTTGGATTATCCGATCGTTGATCTGTGACATAAGCAGCGCCGGGAACCCTCTGGGAGGTAATTGCAAATGACAGCTAGTGTTCACGACAAGCGGCGATCCGGGGAGAGCGGTTCCGAAGACGATGAAATCTCCCGGCTTGTTCGAGAAGGAATTCGGCCAGAAGGCATGAAGGACCGGCTCAATCTCGCCGCGGACAAGCTTGTGGGCAAAGTTCCATTAGGTATCGACGCGCCAAACAAGACCGCGCGAAAGCTTATTGGAGGAAGTGCAGAGTTACTGCATGTACTGAAATATGGTTTTCCAGGACTGTTCCTCTTTCTCGCAGGCATCATATTTCTCTACGTCGGTCTGGCCGGTGGCCCCAGCCTAGAGACTGTTGCCATCGGTGCAGCTCTAGTCACTTTGGGCGCTTGGGGATTGAGGTCAGCATACCAGGCAGCCCGCAATCTGCGCTATATTTGTAAAGCCTAACAAATCCCTCTACTGAACTCGTGGTGCTGGCGTACCCGCTGGCCAGTGAGTCAGCAATCAGGAGCCTCGGTGACAAGTCTCGATAGTCCAACAATAGTTGCGGCTAAGCAGCACATCCGTGCAACCATCGCCCTGCTGCGGGAGCATGACCTCGGGTACGCTGATTTACTTCAAGATTTGCTCGATGGCATGAAGGGCTGGTTTGTTACGAAGGAGAATATGTTCAAGGTGGGTGAGATCTGTCACGCCAGAGCGCTGGGCGATATGTTTGTGCCTGGCTTTACGTCGGAAGAGTGGCTGTGAGAGGTAAGCCGGTTACATGATGACTGCGCGCGGGCATTCAATGAGCTGGAAAGGTCGAGCGGCTAACTATTGACGTTCCAGTCAGTCCTCTCCCTCAAAGGGCTCAAAGGGAGAGGAGGTTGGCCAGAAAAAAAGCGCTCTATCCGGGACGCGTGATCGACTCCACCGCTTTAAACATTTTCGAGTAGCCGGTGCAGCGGCAGAGATTTCCTCCCATCGCGGTCTTCACCTCATCACGGGTCGGCGTTGGGTTTTTGTCCAGCAGCGACTTCAGCGACATGAGAATCCCCGGAGTGCAGAAGCCGCACTGAACGGCTCCTTCCTTGACGAATGCCTCCTGCAGCGGATGGAGCTTGCCGTTTTGAGCCAATCCCTCGATCGTCTGGATCTCGCGGCCCTCGGCGGTAGCGGCGATAACCAGGCATGAGTTGACCGGCTTGCCATCCAGAATGACCGTGCAGGCGCCACAGTCGCCGACATCGCATCCTTTTTTGCTCCCGGTAAGCCGGAGCTCTTCACGCAAGACATCGAGGAGAGTTCGATAAGGGGCGATTACGACTTCATAGGTTTCGCCATTCACTTTCAGTGTGACTGGAATCTTCACGATAAACCCTCCTCCTTTTTGTCCAGCGCTCTATTCAATGCCGCGCGGACCCCTCTACGACAGAGAACCCGAATCATATCGAGCCGGTAGTCCCGGGTGCCACGGATATCGGAAATGGGACTGGCCTCCTCGGCGGCTATTTCGGCCACTTCCTCGATCAGCTCGTCCCGGACTTCCTGGTCCTTAAACATGACTTCCCCCCGGCGGGCTCGCACGGGAATTGGAGCGACCGACCCCATCGCAATCCGGCATTCGGAGACGACCCGATCCGAGCCGTTCAGGTGAATTGCGACACCCACGCCAACGATCGCGATCTCCATCGCTTTGCGCCGCCCGAGCTTGAGGTAAGTCGCGCCGCGGCGTCCCGATATCTCCGGTATGAAGATCTCCTTCAGAATCTCATCGGCTTGAAGCGCGGTCTGGCGCGGCCCATGAAAAAAGTCATGCACGGAGACGGATCTTTCTCCCCGCGCGCTCGCGAGGATGAGAACCGCATCCGTTAGCAGAAGCGGCGGAGCAGCGTCGGCTGCGGGAGAGGCGTTGCACAGGTTGCCGCCGATCGTTCCAAGATTTTGAATTTGTACCGCGCCGACCTGCGAACAGGCCTCAGCCAGATCCGGAAAATTCTGTTGGATGACTGGAGAAGCGGCAACCGCAGCATGACTGGCCAGGGCCCCTATCGTAACTCCTCTTCCTTTTTCGAACCGGATGAAATCCAATTCACGGATTCTCGCCAGACTCATGACCAGGTCGGCTGTGAGTTTCTGATCCTTCAAAAGAACCAGCAGGTCGGTCCCGCCGGCCAGGACTTTGGCCTTCTCTCCATTCTGTTTCTTGAATTCGAGAGCTTCCGAAAGGCTTTGAGGCCGCAAGAGCTCAAATCGCATGTTCGCGCTCCTTTTCCAGAGATTTCGGTCCGCGCTGATGAGCGCCCGATTCTTTTAAGGCCGCCACAATTTTCTCTCCGGTGACAGGCAGATCGGTGATTCTCACCCCAACCGCGTCGAAAATCGCATTGGCGATCGCGGGCGCGATGGGGCAGGTAGGGATCTCCCCTATCGACTTGGCTTGAAACGGCCCGGCCCCCGGCGCGCCCTCGATCAATATCGTCGCGATTTCGGGCGCATCCAGGGCTGTGCACAGCTTGTAGTCTGCCAAAGTGGGGTTTGCCACCTTTCCTTCCAGGCGCTGCAAATCTTCCAACAACGCGAAACCAACTCCCTGGATGATTCCGCCTTCGATCTGTCCCTCAGCCGCTGCCGGGTTGATGGCGCGACCAATGTCGTGAGCGGCTGTGATCCTCTTAACCTCCACATAACCCCGTTCCGGATCCACCTGCACCTCGGCAATATGCGTGGCAAAGCAGGTGTCTTCCATCTCGTTGCAGGCAAAGGTCTCCTCGGCCATGATCTGCGATTTACCGACTGCCCTGACTGCCTGAGCGTAAGAGATTTTCTTGCTCGGATCTGATTTCAAGAACAAGAATCCATCGCTGACGTCGATAAGCTCCGGAGCCTGCTCGTGCGGGCACTTCAAAACCTTTGCAGCGCTCGCAATAAGCTCCTTTTTGACCTCGAGAGCCGCGCGGTATGCGGACTGCCCGGCGACAAAGGTCGTTCGCCCTCCTCCAGCGCCTTGATCGTAAGGCGCCGAATCCGTATCCACCAGATTGATCGTCATCCGGTCCATGGGAACTTTCAGGACTTCCGCGACGATCTGGCATA
Organism: Deltaproteobacteria bacterium; assembly: GCA_016210115.1. Taxonomy (GTDB): domain Bacteria; phylum Desulfobacterota; class Binatia; order UBA9968; family UBA9968; genus JACQUW01. The sequence goes on from JACQUW010000276.1 coordinate 6,336, forward strand.
GCACCGTGCGAGCTCCCGTGCCCGGATCCGAAGACCCTGAAATAATATTCACGCTGCCGTCTCCATTCACGATGACCACAGCGCTCGATTCCCCGGTCCCGGTCGGTCTCTCGGCGCAGGCGATCCCGACGCCGTAGTATTTGTTTGGCTTTGGTTTTCCCCAGCTGCTCGCTTTGGCGGCCGCGGTCATCGTTTCCTTAAGATTAATTGCTTTCCAGGGCTCGCCGATGGGCGAAAGATCGCCCTCGTCAAGCGCGTTCATCCAGCGAAATTGGAATGGATCCAGCTCGAGTTCAGAGGCTATCATGTCCATGAACGATTCCACCGCGAAAGAAGCCTGGGGATCTCCGGGCGCGCGGCAGTGGCCGCACGGAAGCGCGTGGGTGTATACG
>JACQUW010000282.1 GCA_016210115.1 Deltaproteobacteria bacterium
CCCTTGATGACAGCGGCTTTCTGGATCGCCCTGATAATTCGCACGTAGCCCGTGCACCGGCATAGATTGCCGGCGATCCAGCGCCGAATCTCTTCTTCGGTAGGGTTTGCATTTTCGTCGAGCAACCCTTTGGCCGCCATCAGCATCCCCGGCGTACAGAAGCCGCACTGCACGGCCCCCTCTTCCACGAACGCTTCCTGTAAAGGATGCAATTTCCACTCTCTTTCCAGCCCCTCTACCGTGGTCACCTCCCTGCCGTCGGCGTCGATCGCCAGCACGAAGCACGAGTTCATCGGCTTGCCGTCGAGAAGCACCGTGCACGCCCCGCAGTCCCCGGTCCAGCACCCCGCTTTGGTGCCGGTGAGCCCGAGCCGGTTTCTCAAAACCTCCAGCAACGTTTGATTGGCATTCACCTCCAGCACGCACTGGACGCCATTCACCTTAAATTCGACCTCTTTCGTTCTAAATCTTCCGGCCACAACTGCCTCCTCTTACCTCGATCGGTTCATCGCCGCGCCATGTTGATCGACGGCTTTCTTAACCGCCCGCTTGACCAGCACCTCCACCAGATGGCTCCGATAGCCAGCGCTTGCTCGTATGTCGCTTATCGGCCGGGCCTCTGCACGTGCCGCTTCCAGGGCCTTCTCCAGACGTTCCTGTGTGATCTCACCGCCCATCAGCAGGGCCTCTGTCTGCCTCGCCCGAATAGGCGTAGGGGCAACCGCCCCGAGAGCAACCCGCGCCCTCTGGCAACCACCCGATGGGTCAAACGTCAAAGCGACGGCCACGCTTACAATCGCGCAATCCATGGCTTGCCGCGGGCCGTATTTCAGGAATACAGCGCTCGTCGCGGGCTTGATAGCGTTGACGAAAACGCGCCGCAAAATCTCCCCGCGCTTGATCGCCGTCTCGCCAGGTCCAATGAAAAACGATTCGATGGGGACAGTGCGTCTTCCCGCAGACGATTCCAATTCAACTTCAGCATCCAGGATGAGTAGCGCGACGGCTGAATCGGCTGCCGGCGAGCCGTTTCCCAGGTTGCCGCCGATCGTGCCTCTGTTCCGCACCTGGATAGATCCAATCTTCCCTACGGTTTCGGCCAAGACCGGACAAACCTCCCGGACCAGGTTGCTGGTCTCCACCTCGCGTAGGTTTGTGGTAGCTCCGATGCTCACCCGGTGATCTCCTGCCGGTCCGATTCCCCGCAGTTCTTTGATCGTCTTGAGGTCGACCAGAACCTCGGGCTCGAATCCCTTTTCCCTCATCGCCGTAAACACGTCAGTGCCGCCGGCCAGAAGGCACGCTTTTTCGCCCAGATCCAGGAGTATGTCTGTCGCCTCATTCAGATTTTCCGGCTGTACAAGCTCAAATTCTGGCAGCATCTTTCATCTCCACCACTTGTCGAAAATAATTTTCGAAGCTCTCTAAAGCCGTTCACAAATCGCCCGCTCGCCCCGTGGAGTAAGCCGTTGGTCAAAGGTTGCGTCCCCGCCCAAACGGTACTCCACGGGGGAGTAAGCCTCAGGTCAAGAGTTGGCGTCCTCGCTCGAAACGGTGCTCCACGGGGCGGCTGGATGGGGATTCAGGTCAACCTCGCGACGGAAACACAGAACGGAGTCATGTTACAAAAGGCAAAAACCTTGTCCGAATACGATGACCAGCAGGATATCAGAGAGCGCGGGTCCGAGGAATGACTTCCCCCGCCAGGATTTCAAGCTGTTCTCTGACATCGAACATCGGATTGAAGAGTATGAATCGCGCTCCGGCTGCGACAACTTCTTTGAGTTGCTCCGCGCATTCGTCGGCGCCACCAAACACGGAAACTCGCGGTCCAAGTTCCGCGTTGCCGTAATAAGCTTGGGACCATTCCATGATACGACGGCGGGCGCGCTCCCTATCGTTGTCCACGCCTATATAAACTCGTTTACCAATGGTGAATTCCGCGGGATCTTTCTTACCTTCGGCAAGAGCCTCCAGGACGGTGCGCGCCTCCGTCTTGAAATCCGCCGTCGGCTTCGACCCAGCGCCAATAAAGCCACTGCCCCGTTTGACCGCGCGTCTTAGAGCAGCGGGCGCATGGCCGCCAAACCAGATGGGCGGGTGAGGTTTTTGAACCGGCTTGGGAAGTAAGGAAGCTCCGGCGATTTTCCAGAACTGTCCGTCAAACGTGAGGTCGTCTTCTGTCCAAAGCTTCTGGATCAAAGTTATCGCTTCAATAAAACGCGCCAAACGGCGTTCCGGCGATAATCCATAAGCTTCGTACAATCTTGTGACCGCACCCAGCCCGACGCCGGCGATCAACCGGCCCTCGCTCAATTGATCAAGACTGGCCAGACTTTTAGCCAGTTGAACGGGACTGCGGAGATTGACCAGGAACACCGCGGCGCCAAGCCGGACCTTCCGAGTCAGCGCGGCCGCGTAGCTCAGCATGCTCACGCCCTCCAGAGCGCCGGCGGAGATCCTTAGCCCTGCCTGTTCCTGCACCCAGAGACTATGGAATCCCAGAGCTTCAGCCCGTTGAATATAGGATTGGATCTGTGCCGGATCCACAGGGAACTGGGCATGAATCTGGGGCGCCGCGACGCCGAATGAGAGGTCACTTGGAGCATTCATATCCCCCTCATACTACAGAACATTTTTTTTCTCCACAGTAGGGGCACGGCATGCCCTACTCTTGACGCTAACGGAACGTTCAGGCATGGTCGTCCATTGTGGCGGTTTTCTACTGCATTACTTAATTCCTCTCGAAAGGACGATCGCAATGGCCATATCCCCACAGTTGAGCCCGCAAGCAACCAACAACTCTGACCTTCGCCTATGGCTTGAAAATGTCGAAAAACTCGGCCAGTTGGAGCGGATCGCAGGCGCTCATTGGGACCTGGAGATCGGGGCTCTGGCAGAGGTCATCCTGGAGCGCCTTTCTTCGCCCCCCGCCGTCATGTTCGAAAGTGTGGCCGGATATCCCCCCATGCGCCGCATTCTCGTCAATATGCTGGAGAACGTTGAGCGCACGGCCCTCACTTTGAATCTCCCGACTCACCTCAATGCGATCCCTTTAATCGATGCTTTGCGAAACAAACTCAGGCATCTCGAACCGCTCAAGGCAAGCGTGGTCTCCTCGGGTCCGATTCTGGAGAATCAGGAAGCGGAGGACTGGTTGGACATGCTCAGTTTTCCGGTGCCCCGCTGGCATGAAGGCGACGGCGGACGATACATCGGCACAGCCCATCTTGTGATTACCCGCGACCCGGAAAACGGAAACGAAAATGTCGGATGCTACAGGGTCATGGTGCAGGGAAAAGACAAGGTGGCGCTCTATATCTCACCCGGCAAGCACGGAAGAATTCACCTCGAAAAATCCATGCGTCTCGGCCGGCCTATCCCGGTGGCGATGGTGTTCGGGCAACATCCCCTTCTGTTCGTCGCAGCCTCTCAGGCCGTGCCCATCGGCGTAAACGAATATGATTGGGCTGGGGGAATGTTGGGTGAGCCGATCGAGGTGCTGCGAGGGCCGCTCACGGGCCTTCATTTTCCGGCTTTTTCTGAGATTGCGATTGAAGGCGAAATTATTCCCGGAGAAACGCTTCCGGAAGGGCCTTTTGGAGAATGGCCCGGCTATTATGCCAGCGCGCGACGCGCCGAGCCCGTGGTCAGGGTCAAGGCTTTGTATTACCGCAACGATCCCATCATCTGCGGAGCTCCGCCATTTAAGCCGACGATTCATGGAATGTACAGGGCGCTTATTCGCTCGGCCATGATATGGAACGCCATGGAACAGGCGGGTGTCCCTGAAATCCGCGGGGTATTCGCGCCCCTGCCTGCGGTGCGTTTCATGACGGTTGTGGCGATTCGGCAGAAATACCCGGGCCATGCGAAACAGGCCGCGATCGTGGCGTGTCAATGCCAGCCGGGCGCGTATTTGGGCCGATACGTGATCGTCGTCGATGACGACATCGATGTGACGAACCTGAATGAAGTGATCTGGGCGATTTGCACCCGGTCAGACCCGGCGACTTCCGTAGACATTCTGCGGCGGACATGGAGCGGACCTCTTGATCCGATCATTCCTCCGGAGCGTAAGGGCCATAACTCCCGAATGATTATTGAAGCAACCCGGCCCTACGAATGGCGCGACCGTTTTCCTCCAATCAGCAAGATAAGCGACGAGACTAGAAAAGCCGTGGAATCGAAATGGGAAGCAGAGCTCTCTCGTGTTGCATCCTCAAGCCGGGGGCGAAACACGTGAGATTGATCCTCGCCACTAAGGCACTAAGACTTGTGGCGAAATGGGAAAATCCTTCAGCGATGGATACCGAAAGTCTGGTTGAATAGCTTCAGATACTCGTTGTAGTTATTCCCGATCTCTGTCACGTTTGCTTGAAAGAGATTGCGCGTCCTAAGCTCCTTCTGGGCGAGTGAGATCATGGCTGGAACACTGCCGGATTCACGGACCTCATTTTGTCCTTCGTCTGAAAACAGGTAGTCCATGGCAAGCTTCGCGGCATTGGGATGGGGAGGCCTGGAGCTCATGGCCAAGCCTGAAACCGCTACAATATGTCGATCCATAAACACCGGCGTGATCGGAGCACCCTTTGTCGCCAAGGCATTGATATCATCCCAATAGAGATTAACGACTGCCGTGTACTCTCCCGAAGCAACCAACTGGGCCAAAAGAGGGTGACCTCGACGAAACTGGATCTGCTGGCGCGCAAGCGCGCGGGCGTATTGAAGCCCTCTCTCTTTCCCCATAATCTCCAAAATCGACGCAAACCAGGTAACCGAGTGAAAGTCCATCCCCAGTTGCCCCTTCCATTGTGGATCCAGTAAGTCCTCGTAACCTTTAGGGGCCCTTTGCGGTGTAATCTGCTTTGGATTGTAGGCCGGCAAATATAGCTGTACACGGATCGGACCCCAATAGCCTGCGGCATCCTTGAGATTATCGGGATAGTTGGCCAGCGGCGGTGAAAGGTACTTACCCACAGCGCCTGCTTTCTTGAGGCCAGGCATGTTGAACGCGCCCGTTTGGATGATGTCAAACCGATGTACACCCGCTTTGTGCTCGGTGATAGCTTTTTGGGTGACGGCGTCACCGCCGGCACGGTAATCTCGAGTCTTTATGAATGGATATTTTCTCTCAAAGCTTTTCAGCAATCGCTGCGCTTGCGGAATGGGCATCGACCCGTACCATTGAAGCTCTCCCTCCTTTTTTGCTTCCTCAAGAATGCGCGGATCCACTTGTGCGGCAAGACAGGAGCGGTCGAAGGCGAGATCTTTGCCGAGGAAAAGAGGAAGGATTAACAAACAACAAAACACGCTCTTCCTCAAGATGGCAGAGGCTCGCGGATTCTGAGTAGTTCCAAGTATTGAAGTCATGTTTCTACGCGTCGATACGACGTCTGCCTTTCTCGGGGCTAGCGATAGAATCGCGCTCTTGCCGACCGACCTCTGTCTCTTCTTTCGTTGCGTCATTTGCGCCTCCGCCGGTTACTTGTAGAGCTTGACCTCAACGCAATGATCCAGGGCCGTGGAGATCTTGTCGATGTGCTCAAGGTCCGTGGGAAGAAGAGAGTTGAAGTTGACTCCCTTACCCCGCGCTATGGGCATTCCCGGAGAGACGTGACCGAAGTGACCGGCTATTCCGACTACCTGCGGGTGGATGCATTGGGTCAGCTTCACCTTGACTTTCGTTTTTTTCACCGGGGACTCAAGCCACACCTCGTCGCCGTCGCTAATCCCCTTCCCCTTGGCGACCGCTTCATTCACCAGGACATTATAGGCATACGACGTATGACCGCAGATCTCATCAATCCATGGGTTCTCGTTCCCGAAGCTGCCGTAAACGTATGGCAGCTTGTAATGGACCGCGATCAGGTCGTATTCCCCCTTTTTGATCGCCTCGTAAGAAGAACACGGCATCCAGTCAGAAAGCGGTTTGTAATCCGATAGGTCCCAGGGAAGTCCCATCTGGCCGGTCACCTGCTTCAACTCCTCTCCCCGCTTGAGAAAGTGCTCCAGGTAAATCGGTACCTTCGCATCCAGAAATGGTCCTATGTACGCTTCGTCCACGTCCTTTGGAATGCGGATCACGGCGTGTTCCCTGAACCAATTCAGGTCGTGTTCTTCTCCGAACCAGGCGCGAACCATCCTGTCGATGACGTCAGCGACGGCGTAGCGCTTCCCGGGCTGGAGCGCATAAGGCTCCTCCAACCGAAAGGCATGGTTGAAAAGCCGGTAGAAGTCACCCAATATACCCACCCTATCGGCAATCTCCATGATGACTTCCTGAGGTTGTTTCATGTTCTGCGGCGCGTCAACGACAGGCTGTCTTACCTGCCAGAACCAGTCGTCTTTGCCGCAGGGTGGGATGAGAAACTCCAGGCCAACGAAGTCGAAGCGTTCCAGATAACTCGGAAAAGGAAGAACGATGTCGTCAAAGAGGTTGGTCTCGTTGATCTCCACGGCAAAGCCGGCGACGAAAGGTATGGATTGGTAGAACTTCTCCACCATTTTCGTATCACCGAATGTGCCGAAAATAGAGTTAGTGGGAGTATGGAGCATGACCTCGAATTGGTAAGACAAGCCGTAACGCTCGGGATTCTGGACCACAATCGGCAGGAGGGTATGAGAATGCGAAGCCAGCGGGAAGAGCTCCAGCAAGTCCATTCTGATGGGTGTAGTCGGGGTGCGACCGGGGAAAGCTTTCGGATGGGCGAGAGGTAGTATGTGCCCACCCTCCTCCAACATCCCGTCGGTGCCTCCTTTCGGCCACCAGTGGAAAGGTCTCTTTCCTGCGGCCGAGGTGCTCATAATCCCGCCGGGTACGTTGGTAGCCCCCATGACAATATTCAGAAGCTTGAGCGGCCACGACTGATGAAATCCGTGCTTATGTCCCTGCGGCCCCTTTGCCCAATCCACACACGCGGGCCGGTACGGAAGCTCTACGCCGTCAATCATGATGGTGGCGCCGACGTTGACCGCCGCGCCGAATTCCTGCGCGATCTGCCGGAGCGTCCTTGCCGGTATGGTAGTGATCTCTTCCGTTTTTTCGGGAGGATATTGCGCTACGTGCTCCCGGAGAAGCTCGAAAGAAGGACGCCCGCCCTCGCCGCCCCCGGTAATAGCCGGATCCCGCAGGGTCGGATCATCATAGGTTTTGAGCTTCTGGTCGCCCGCGTCGAAGATCAGGGGCTTGCCGGAGTCCCGGTCTCGAACGTAGCCTCCATCGGGACGGACTAAATAAGCTGCATTGGTCCTGTGCTTGAGAAATTTTTCGTCGTAGATTCCAAGCTCGTTCAACAAAACATGGAGCATGCTCAAGGCAAAAGCCGTGTCGGTGCCAGGCCGAATGGGAACCCACTGGTCGGCCTTGCTGGCGGCGAACCCCCCAACAGGATCAACGACGATAAGTTTCATGCCCCGTGACCGGGCCTCAGCCATGTCCTCGGCAATATGGTTAAATGAGCCGCGTGCGGCAATCGCAAACTGGGTTCCAACGAGAATGCAATAATTGCAATAATGAAGGTCAGGCTGCTGATGGAACCCACCACCGGAGAAAAACTCCACCGGATGGATGACTTTGCCGCAAGTCGCAGACGCGGCGTTTAGAACGTGGGGAGTACCGAATGCGCTGGCAAAGGCGGAAAGCCAGTACATGCTGTCCCCGGTAACCTCCCACCCCTGGATATGGAGCTTTTTTGGGTTGTCCCGAATACTCCGGAGCCTGGCCGCTATGGTCGTTAGCGCTTCCTCCCAGGAGATCTCCTGCCAGCCGGGATCCTCGTCGAGCCCCTTCTTAGTGTTCGTACGTTTAAGAGGGACCTTGACTCGATGCGGGTTGTAAACGTTCATAAATCCCGCCTTGCCCTTAGCACAGACCTTTCCCCGGTTCTGCGGATTTTCCGGATTGCCTTCGATGCCTGCGACCACCCCGTTCTCCACTCGAACCAGAATGCCGCATCTCGCGTAGCACATGCCACAAGCGGTCGGAATCCACTCTGATGCCATAGCCGCAAACCCTCCTGCTAGCTTATCAATCAACCCACCGTGCAAAGAGTTCTCGAATTCGTTGTCTAAACTATTCCTTCAGCCAGCGATCCCCTTCTTGTAAATTTCGTCTGGCATTTGGCTCGTGACGCCTCTCTTGGCAAGCTCCAACTCATACAAAGCTCGAATGTCCGGATCTTCCTCCGTGTATTCAATCTGATTAAGACCTTTCTCTAGATAGGGGTCCGACCCCTCTCCGGACCATCCCGGACTGCCCAACAATCCTGGAGGATGGAAAGCTATGAAGCGCGTCAGATTCGGGCTCACATTGAAATGCTGGTGGAACCACATCATGGGCGGAACCAGCATGCTGTACCGATGCCAATCAATTCGCTCCCGCTTCTTGCTCTCTTCCCACATGAGCGAGTAACCCTCGCCGTCGAGGATCACAATGTAATACCCGGGGCCGTGCCGGTGCGCCTTTTTGTATGTCCCCACGGACCAGCCGGAAAGGTGCAGGATCATCATCGCCTTGGCGAACCTGATCCTTAGAGAATAGGCGTCGTGCGCGCGTTGCCTCTTTGGAAGATTTCCCTTGCTTCTGATGGCTTCGATGTTTTCTCTGCGAAAGAACTGTCTGACGTCTGCAATCAAGTTCGTCTCAATCCCGCCGAGCGCGGGAAGAACCCGAATCATCTCGGCAAAAAAGTTCTCCTCCTCCGCGTACCGGTCCGTAAATCTAAAATCGTTGTTGAAGATGAAATCGCTATTGTTGAATAGCTGCATGTAAACAGGGGCCGATGTGACACAAACCAGCTTCGCGGCGGTTCCCATGGCATAGTGCTCATGCCGGACGTTGGGCGGGATGGCAAAAACGCTCCCCTCCTGCCACTCGAATGACCTCTTGTGCGTCTGATCATACCAAAGAGACGTTGCGCCCTGTCCCTCGATCACCATCGCCAGCTCGTCGAAAAGCTGGCGCGATGGATGAGTCTTTTCGCCGCGTGGAATTTCCAGGACATACGCGCCGTTTACCTGAGAGTTCGACAAATTGACAAAGGCGCCGTTTGCGTTCCTATCCCGCCAAAAACCAACCTCCAGCCTTCTCAGATCTTCGACAAAATAGCCGGAGTAGATCGGGATTCCCTGCTCTCTCTGCCAGACCAGATAGGGATTCGGATGGAATTCGCCGCTCATGAAGGTTCCGTCGTCTACTTGCCTGGCCGGTTATCAGCCGGAGCTTCCTCTTTCTGCTCGATGAACTGCGCCATCGCTTCCTTAAAG
>JACQUW010000007.1 GCA_016210115.1 Deltaproteobacteria bacterium
AGTGGAAAGGGAAGATCGTCATGCAGGATGTCCGGGCGCCCGGCCCTGGAGGCGGGGGAGCCGTCTTTTTCCTCTTGCAACCCGATCTCGGCGAGAAATTTCTCCGCAAGCTGTTTGGAGAAGTGGGCGTGGTGACGAGCACCGACCGCAAGCAGGCGATCGACTGGCTGGCTCGAGGGCGCTTCGCCTTGAGTGTCTTTCCGGATAGTGAGGATCTCAAGAGGCTGCAGCGTGAAGGCTTTCCCATAAAGGAAATTCCCCGAACGCAAGTCAAAGAAGGATCCGCAGTATCTTCGGGGACGCATCAGTTGTCGCTCCTGAAGAATGCGCCTCATCCCAACGCGGCCAGGGTTTACATTAATTGGCTGCTCTCCCGTGACGGACAGACAGCTCAGGTAAAACACGCTCTGTCTCCCTCACTGAGAATGGATGTTCCTGAGGAAGTTTTGAAAGCCGTGGTCGAGCCGTGGGAGCGCGTCCAACCCGGCCAAAAATCCGTCATGATCAGCCAATGGCGCTATCGAAAATACTCCAATCAGGTACGGAATCTCGCGCGTGAGCTATTGCGGTGAGAGGATGTGTGGGTGACGCGTTTCTCGAATTGCGGGACATTACAAAGATTTTTGACGGCCTGATCGCAGTCAATGGAATTTCTCTGGAGGTGCGACAGGGAGAATGCTTCACTTTGCTCGGCCCGAGCGGCTGCGGCAAGACGACCGTGCTGCGGATTATTGCCGGCCTGGAGGAGCCTGACCGAGGGGAGATTTACCTGGAAGGTGAGCCGCTGGCGGTGGCGAGTCGGGGAATATGGGTTCCACCGGAAAAGCGGCGGATGGGTCTGGTTCCACAATCTTACGCTATCTGGCCGCACCTTTCGGTGTTTGAAAATGTGGCGTATGGGTTGCGGGTGCGGCGAGTAGGGCATGAAGCGATCGGAAAACAAGTGAGCGAGGCGCTGCAACTGGTCGGTCTCTCCGGCTTTGAGGACCGGCGCGCGACGGCTCTGAGCGGAGGACAGCAGCAGCGCGTCGCTCTCGCGCGGGCCCTGGTTTATCGCCCGTCCTTGGTACTCCTGGATGAGCCGCTGAGCAACCTCGATGCCAAGCTACGCGACCAGATGCGCGAAGAGCTGAGGGTGCTACAGAGAAGCACCGGGATCACGGTTTTGTTTGTGACCCACGATCAGGTTGAAGCGATGTCTCTCTCGGACCGCATCGCGGTGATGAATTCGGGAAACGTAGAGCAGCTTGGAAATCCGGAGGAAGTCTATGACCAGCCTTTGACGGCTTTCGTCCGTGATTTTTTGGGGGATAATTTGCTTCTTCAAGGGAGAGTGGCGGGCCGGGAGGCGGACGGAAATTTTCGGATACAGATCGGTTCAACGGGAGAAGGCGGTCAATACATTTTGGCCGGGGAAAGCGGAGCAAGACTCAAAGAGCCGGCGCTTGGGCAAGAAGTTTCTGTATCCGTGCGGCCGGAGAAAGTAAAATTGAGTCGCGGAACAGCGCCGGCTGGAGAAAACTCAGTGTCAGGTGTGGTAGATGGGTTGCTGTTTATCGGCGACCGTTACGAGTGCAGAGTCAAAGTCGGGGCAGACAAGTTACTGGTGTACCTCTCTCGAGATATTAGAGTTGAACCCGGAGAGAAGGTGTTTCTATCGATGCCGAAGGAGGGGTTGACGGTTTGGCCAAGATAGAGACAAATCATCTCCTGTATCGAGGCGTTTCTAAACCGTTTCGGATTGGAGCCAGGAATTTACTCTTCGGAGTTCTTTTGGGCTTTGTGCTGCTGGTCGTTGCCTATCCGGTGTTTCTGCTCGTCCTCAGCAGTTTCCAAACCGCGCAACCATGGGAGACTCCTAAGTATGGAATTGAGGTGTGGCAGAGGGCTTTTGACGCGCCCGGGCTGGCCTCATCCATTAACAACACCCTATGGCTTGTCCTGACGTATCAATTGATCAGTCTCTTTATTGCCACCGTCCTTGCCTGGCTGATCGCCAGAACGGATATCCCTCTGAGGAACACATTCGAGACAGCCTTCTGGGTTTCGTTTTTCTTGCCGACCCTCTCGGTCACGCTGAGCTGGATTTTGCTCTTAGATCCTCAATTCGGTCTTTTGAACCAGTGGCTTACCGCATTGCCGTTTATCGAAAGTCCCCCTTTTAATATCTATTCATTTTGGGGGATCGTCGCTGCTCATCTGCTGGGGCATTCCATTTCCATCAAAGTGATGTTCCTGACGCCGATATTCCGTAATATGGATGCCTCTCTGGAGGAGGTGGCGCGAGTTACGGGCAGTAACACCTTCTCTAGTTTGAGGCGGATCTTCATTCCCCTTATGCAGCCTGCCATAGGGTCTGTCCTGGTGCTTGGAACCATTCATTCCCTGGAAGCATTCGAGATCGAATTGGTTTTGGGCGTTCCGTTCAAATACTACGTCTATTCGACACAAATCTACACGATGCTTCAGTGGGAGCCGCCGGATTACGGCGCAGCCACGGCTTTATCCGTAGCCATCCTGCTTATGATCCTGCCACTCATTCTCCTCCAGCGATGGTGCGCGAGGGGACGTCAATTCACCACCGTTACCGGGCGGTTTAAACAGGGATTCATTCGCCTGGGGCGGTGGCGCTACGTCGGATTCGCGTTCGTGGCGCTGGCGGTTCTGTTGTTGACCGTCGTCCCTACGGCGCTGCTGGTTGCGGGCACATTCATGCGCCGCTTCGGCATGTTCGAGATCGCGAACCCGTGGACCTTGGAAAATTGGCAGCGCGTTCTGACGGACAGTCTTTTCCTGCGCTCGGTCGGCAATACGTTGATGATTTCGTTCGGGGGTGGAATCGTCGCGGCTGTGCTGCTGCCCGTTTTGGCTTACGTGATCGTGAGGAGCAATTTTATCGGCCGGGGAGTTCTGGACCTGGTTTCATGGATGCCCTATGCCATCCCCGGCATCTTACTTGGGCTAAGCTTCGTCTGGCTTTTGTTATGGACGCCGGTTCTTCGATGGATTTACGGAACGATTTTTGCGCTCATTCTCATCAGTGTCGTGAAGAGCATGCCTTCGGGCGTTCAAATCTTAAAGAGCAATCTCGTTCAGATCGGGAAGGATCTGGAGGAAGCTTCCAGGATCGTGGGAGGCTCATGGTGGTACACCTGCCGGCGGATCATCGTGCCGCTCTCGATCCGCGCGATCATCATTATCGGGATGTGGAATTTCATTTCGGGGGCGCGGGACATCGGCGCTATGATCCTGTTGGTTACGTCACAGACGAGACCGTTATCGGTTCTGATGTTGGACTACGTCATGGACGGGAGTTTCGAGGCCGCAACGGTGATCGCCTTACTGGTGACGGTCCTTAGCACCGGAGTCGCGCTTTTTGCGCGAGGTTTTGGATTTCGCTTGGGTATTTCGGAGCGCCGTTGAACTTGGTAGGGGCAAGCCTACGTGCTTGCCCAACAGGTGAATTATGACTGTTCCAATTGTTCTGGAAGGTGGAAAGCTTGTGGACGGAACCGGAGGCAAGCCATTAGATGATGCCTTGGTGATCGTGGAGGGGAAAAAAATCAAAGCCGTTTCCCGGAAAGGCAAAATTCCTTATCCCAAAGAAGCCAAAGTGATCCACACCGGCGGTAAGACGCTTTTGCCCGGTTTGTGGGATACCCACGTCCACTATCGCGACTGGATGGCGGAGCTGTTTCTGGCTCATGGCGTCACAACGATTGTCGATCTGGGAAACTACAGCACCTGGATTTTGGCGCAGCGCGATGGAGAGGCGAAGGGGAAAATCCGTGGACCACGCGTTTTTGCCTGTGGCGAAGGAATAGGCGAGGGACCCGGAAAGCGAATTGAGGTGAAAAATGCGGAGGATGCCCACAGGGAAGTGAAGCGGCTCCTGTCCGAGGGGGTGGATGCGGTAAAGGTATGGGCCTATTGCACGGCCGAGATGCTCAAAGTGGTCTCGGCGGAGGCGCACAAAGCAGGACGAAAAGTGATCGGGCATCTGGGAGTCATCTCGGCAAGGGACGCGGTATTGAACGGTTTGGACTGTCTGGCGCACGCGACCGGGCTCCCGATGACGGCGGTCAAAGATGAGCAAAAGGCTCAATGGATGCTGGATCAGGAGATCCGGCGCCTTCAGACGATGATCATCGGAGAACCCGGAATTACGGCCTGGGGTCTGTTCGCGATGATGGAGGAAGACACTTTCGATGCCGTTTCAGAATTTCTCGTCAAAGAGGACGTTCGGATCGAGCCTGATTTCGTCTACCGCTGGCAGCTCGCTTCGC
>JACQUW010000303.1 GCA_016210115.1 Deltaproteobacteria bacterium
CGTTACACTAGCGTCCTGTCCCTGAAGTTCGCTGTATAAATTCGTTGTCACTTCATCCGAAAATCTCCCCTTCCCCTCTTTGCCAAAGATTTGAAAAAGAGGGGAACTATGAAAGAAGAGTTGCCAATAACTGACAGAGCTGATTACTCCTTCGTGTGATCATCCCCCTTTGAAAAAGGGGGAAAGAAGGGGATTTGATATTTCTTACAGCTTCAGGTTTCGTATTGCGAGGTGGTTATGAAACTTCGATTGCTTTTTGCGCTGACGCTGGTTTTTACCTTTGCAGCCTTACATTTGGGTCACGCGCAAACGACCCTGGAAAAGATCAACCGAACCGGCGCCTTGACGATCGGCACCCGCACCGGCTCCCCGCCTTTTGCTTTCGTCAACAAGAGCAACCAGTGGGTGGGATTTTCCATCGATCTGGTCGAGCAAAGCATCTTACCCGTCATTTCGCGCAAGCTCGGTAAATCTATCAAGCTGGAGAAGAAAGAAACCACCCCGCAGACGCGCATCCCGCTTTTAACTTCCAGGGCCGTGGATCTGGTTGCAGAGACCATGACCGACACCCGTTCAAGACGCGAGAACGTCGATTTCAGCCTGACCTTCTTTGTGACAGGCGCCCAGTTCCTGGTGAAAAAAACGAGCCCGATCAAAGGAATCGAATCCATCGCCGGCAAACGCATCGCGGCCCAGCAAGGCTCGACGAATGCCAAGATTCTCCGCGAACGAGCTCCGACGGCTCAACTGAGAGAATTTCCCGATCAGCCGGCCGCGTTCCAGGCCCTTGTCCAGGGGCAGGTGGATGCCTACACCAACGATGGCGTTCAGCTGGCTGGTCTCAGGTTCAAAGCCTCAAATCCGGAAGAGTGGAAAATCGCCGGCGATTTTTACTCTTACGAGCCGTACGGCATGGCAATGAGGAAAAACGAGTCCGATTTTCGCCATCTCGTAAACTTGGGATTGATCGATGCGATCGAATCCGGGAAATACTTCACGCTGTATGAGAAGTGGTTCGGTCCCAAGAGCGAGACCCCTTACCCGCTCACGGCTGAGAATAAACGCTTCCTCCAGATGCAGGTGGTGCCCAGGTGAAAATTTTGGATTTTAGATTTTCGATTTCAGATTCAACTCCCAATCCGCAATCCAAAATCCGAAATCCAAAATTGATATGAGCTACCAGTTCGATTGGAGCGTGCTTTGGACTGGCCCGGCGAGCGTCTGGCTCCTTCAGGGAATCCTCACAACAATTGAGATCTCTTTTCTGGCATGGCTGCTGGCGGTTATGCTTGGAATCTCCAGCGGGGCGTTGCGCACTCTATCGCACCCGGCGCTGCGCATGCCGGCTGGTCTTTACGTCGAGTTTTTTAGAAACGTTCCGCTTCTGGTCTGGATGTTTTTCTGGTACTTTGCGATCCCTCCCTTGCTTCACGCATCTTTTCGCGATTGGCTTTTCAATCACGGAGCCGAGTTTTGGGCCGGCATGCTTGCCCTCGGAGTCTATCATGGAGCCCGCTTCTCCGAAGTGATCCGCTCAGGGATCCAATCTGTTCCGAAGAGCCTTTTTGAAGCCGCTCTCTCGACGGGCCTGACGGTGACGCAAAGTTACCGGCTGGTCATTATTCCTATCGCGCTGCGCCTGATCATTCCACCTATGACCAACGAATCGCTGAACCTTTTGAAAAACTCCTCGATTGCCCTTACGATCAGCGTCGCCGAGGTCACCTTCCAGACGCGCCAGATTGAAACCTACACCGGGCGAGCCTTCGAAGCGCTCGCCGCCGGGACTGTGATCTATCTAATCCTGTGCCTGGGGATTTCACGTTTGGCAAGCCGCATCGAACGTCGTTCGGCTATCCCCGGGATGATCGTGCGAGTCGGCTCTGCAGGACTTTGAGTATGAGCTTTGACGTAATCGCCGAAAACCTGGAGTTTTTACTTCTTCAGGGTCTCTTCGGCTTCGGTCCTTTTATAGGCGGATCACTCAGGCTCGCGCTGCCTGCTATCTTTCTTGGATTTATCGTCGGCATCCTTGTCGGGCTCGGGCGGCTGGCGCGTTCCTTGTGGATACGGCTCCCCACCACAGTCTATGTGGAATTTTTCCGCAGCGTGCCTCTGGTAATGGTGATTTTCTGGTTCTGGTTCATCATTCCTGTGCTGCTCCAAACGCCGCTCCCAGAGTATTGGGTTGCTCTCGTGGCTTTCGTCGTCTTTGAGGCGGCCTATCTCGGAGAAATTGTCCGAGCGGGCATCCAGTCGATTCCGCGCGGTCAAATAGAAGCGGCGACATCAACGGGATTAACCCAAACTCAGACGATGCGGTACGTCGTCCTACCTCAGGCCTTGAGAAATATGATCCCCGCGCTCCTGACGCAGTTCATCGTTCTATTCAAGGATACCTCACTCGCGTCTATCATCGGCTACGTTGATCTCACGAAAGCCGCCCAGATCGTTAACAATCGCGAAGTCCGCCCGTTCGAGATCTACCTTTTTATTGCCGTGGTGTACTGGCTTTGCGCCTACGGAATGTCCTTGTGCGCAAGATACCTGGAGCGGCGACTATCTGCTCGCTGATCCTTGGGCAAACGGCTCTCCTGCCGGCCCATAATCGGTTAGGCAGTGCAATTGGTCGCAAGCAGGCCGAACGCCGGCCTTTTCCGCTGATCACCGCAGACGATTACATGGTGAAATGCTCCTTCGAATTGCATGCGCGGCTTTCTGGCCATACGGGGGAACATGACGGGAAGGCAGCTATTAAGTCGATACTCAGGCCTGGCCTTAGCTAGTCCGAGAGGAGAATCTGCTCGACGATCCCTCCAGACCACAAACGGCCTATCTTTATCGCCCTCCGCCAAAGGGGGTGTCAAATGCTTTTTTTGGTCAGTACGAGGAACGCATTTATCGCCGCAACGACGGCCATACGCATGGACGCCATCGTTGTGACCAGAGATCCGGAATTTCGCGGGTCAGTCGAGCACTTGGTATCCGTCAATTGGCTTTGATTAACGGTTTAAAGGCCGACCAGCTCGCGTACGGACGTGCTTAGCTGCTCGGACGCTGCTTGGTTGAGGTTTAGTCTGAAAAATGGGAATGGGACTAAAAGAACGTCGCCGCGGTTAAAAGTTATCGTAGGCAGCATCTTCGTCATTATCCCAGATGCGGCTAAATGAGGCTTCTGAGAGTTTAGCGGAACCTCTGGTGAGTACGGCCAAATCATCGGCCTCTGGAACGAGCACGCGTACAGGCGTGTTCGCCGGCAAATCAACCGGTTCTTCAGGAACTATCACGCGTCCGTCGTAGCGTGCTTTAATCGCTTTCATAAGAACTACAATACCTCCTTTTATATGTTATATGGCGCCTGCAATAATGATTGTATTGGCTGAAGGCAGCGCTCTGACCCCCCAATGCCGGTTCAATCGTGATTGCGATGAGCTGGCGTGGGGACATGCGGCTTTTCTTGCGATGCCGGGGTGTTTGAGGCAAGGACCGTCCCGGGTTTGCCGTCGATTAAAGGCTTAAGGGTAGGGGCAAGCATCTTTAGGACCTGAACCGGCAGAGAGCTTGTGAAACCGTAATTGCCAGCTTCCGGTCCCGGAACATAAGCCGTAATGGTGCCGAAGAAGCGATCCCCGATGAAAAATACAAACACTGCCGCCCGGTTTATGACACGGGATTCGATGAGCTGGTTATTTCGACCGTAGACCTCATGTCGATTATCGCCGGTGCCGGTCTTCCCCCCCACAGGAATCGGCGTGCCATCATCTCGAGAAAAGACCTGCCGGATGCGCTGCGCGGAGCCGCGTTCGACGACATCCTTTAACGCCTCCCGCACCACTGCTGCTATCTCCGGTGCCAGGACCCGCTGCCCCTCTGACTTCTTGCGCCCCACGACAGTCTCATAAGGTGTTCCCGAAGCAAAATGGAGCCGCTCCATTTTGACTGCCGGGTAGTGCATACCCTCGTTGACGAGAATCCCGACCAGTTCCGCCAAAGCTGCGGGACGATCGGCCGAGCTCCCGATAGCCGTGGCGTAGGAAGGCACCAGGGAATCGAACGGATACCCGAGCCGCTTCCATACCCGATGAATCTCCAAAAACGCCTCCACCTCGAGCAGGCTCAGGATTCTGATATCCTGGGCATTCTTTCGGTGTGTCTTGAACAGCCACCGGTAAACCTCCTGGCGCTCATTGACGCTGGCTTTAATGACCTCGGATCGCGTGCTCTTGGGATGGCGACGGAGATAGCTCACGAGCCAAAGCTCAAGAGGATGGATGCGGGCAATGTAACCCCGGTCCTGCAGGCCAAAGTTGGCCGGGCTGTACGCATCGTACAGTTTTTTAATCTCCCTGTCAGAGAGGCCTCCATTCGGCAGGCGCGACTCCAGGAACGCCGCAAATGCTTCCAATGTCGCTTCCGGCTCGAGGGAGCGAAACACGGTCGCAAGACGGGCCGGTCTCGGACGCACGCTTTGCAAGAGCAGCTCCAGGCTCTCTTCGGGAGTCTTCCCGCGATACTTATTATAGAAGCGATTTAGAAAAACCTGCCCTTCCTTGTCGGCGAATCGCGCGAGGTATTTTTGCCTTGCGGGGTCTTGGACATCTTCCAGGATCCTGGCCGTGGAGCCGGGCACCTGATACCTATAGTAGTGAACAATGTCCCTCATCAGCCGAATAAAAACCAGGTTGACGGAGTTCCTCAGTCCCTCGCGCACAGACAGGATTTTGTGGTCGTCTGCTTTGTCAAAATTCTGGAATGTATGGAGCCCTCCTCCGCTGAAAAATCTTTCCCCCGGACTCGCCGAGTATCGCCGCTCCATCGCCGCCTGAAGCATGGCCGAAAGCGAAGAGTCCGGTGAGGTCGAAAGATAATCAACAGCCCAGCGCGTCAATCGATCGGTCCGCGCGACGCGCACGGACTGGAGCTCTTCAGCCGATAAGCCCGCGTAGCGCTCATGCAGTCCGGCGATTATTTCGAGGTAGGTCACCAGTGTGCGCAGCTTCGCCGTAGAACCCAACTCGAGCTTTACACCTTCGTTAATGTCAAAAGGCTTGTCGAAGTTGTCCGTCTGAATCCGCAACAGGTTCGCATGGTCTCCCCGCTCGTAGAGCGTAAGACTGTAAATGACCCGGCTGGGATCGCCGCGGTCGAGAAGACGAAACGCCCGGAGTCCTGCCGCACTCACATAAGCCGGATCTCTAAGCCGGAGCAGAATCTGACTGGCGGCGTCCTGGATCCGGCTGTCCAGCGTGCTTCTCACCGTGAGATCGAGGCGATCCAGCTCGTACAACCGGGGGACGTCCAAAAAAGCGCTGAGTTGCCGGCGAATGACGTTGGCGGCCTTGCGCTCCACAAATGAAACGGCGGGAAGATTCGGCGGAGTCTCACGAAAATCAAGCGGTATCCTGAGCGCTGCGTCACCCAGCTCGCGGCCGATAACTCCGGCCTCCGCAAGCAGGCGAAGATAGCTGTTGGTAAGGGATTCGAGGGCTCCTCGATCGGTCACAAGATAGTAAGAGGGCCGCCGCTGAGCCAGAAAAAGACTCAGAACTTGCTTGTAGGCTCTGGCGTGTTCGGCTTGATCCAAACCGCAACCCTCGCATAACGACCGGGTTACGGCGTTAAAATCAGCACCGTAGAGCGCCCACATACCGTCGCCGATGCCGTTCACTTCTCCATATCCGGGCAAGGCGGCCAACGGAACAGAGTTAACGTAATCGAGCACGATTCTGCGCCGCACTTCGCTCGTATCCCGCCCATCCAGGTAGGCTCGGAAAGATGCGGAAACCATCTGCCTGATTTTCTCCCCCGGACTCCCGGTTCGCCCATCCGGAGAATGGCGGAATTTCTCGAGCTGTGTGGCAAGCGTGCTCCCGCCCGCGAATTTGTGCCCCGAGTTCACAAAATTGATGGTCTTATCGAACAACGCCTTGGCCAATCGATCCCACTCCACGGCTGGGTTGCGGTACGGGTTGCCGGAATCAAGCAATTCCCGATTCTCGATGAAAAGCAATGTCTTTATGACTAAAGGCGGAATATCTTCGAACCGGGCATACACTCTCCCGGGATACTGGGCGGCAAAAACGATCTGCGCATCGCGGTCGATTATCCTGAGGCCCGACTGGCTCTTTTCGTGATATGGAGGATAAAGCCCCCAATCCATGAGATTCTGCAGACGAGACGAAAGACGCGCCTGCGCCTCTATTTGGTACGTCTGCGCCGACAGCTTGCCCAGAAAAGCGGGCATTTTGGTATAGCCTAATCGCTCGTCGTAAGGACCCTCTTTTGGAAAGCTAATCAACGGGTTGGGACCACGTCCTATCGAGAATGAGAGTTCGCGTCCAACTCCAGCCAGATACCGGGCCTGAAGATGTGACGTTTTAAGCTCCATCAGACCGTAAAAGACAACGACACCCCCCAGGGCCAGCAGCGCCCCCTTAGATAAAAGCCGAAGCGACCTCCCCGAAAATACGAAAAGGGTCGATCTCTGCGCGACGGTTATATGCTTGAGAAGTGGTATCAAAGCAGCGCCGAATACCTTAATTTCGGCAAGCATTATACCTTAGATTTGTTAATTTGCGAATCCTTTTTTTATGGCGGTGCAACACTGAAATAATCCAGTGATTTTCTGGCGAAATTTTTTAGGAAATCAGGACAGCAGCCTAAAATCGGCCGCCATTGCGACTCACGCTGCCTTTTGGACGTAAAAGGCCTTGAATATCTTCAAATGTCTGTAATAGTGCCAGAGGTCACTATGAAAGCCGCCGCCCGCTCTCCGAGCCCGCGCAATGGGCCAGTGGTTATTCCCACCGCTGGTTACCTGCCTGCCGGCAGGCAGGTCGGATGCGCGGGCTCTCCGAACGGGCAGCGGCTTTCATCTGGGCCGACGGTGCGTAAGGAAAAGGGCCGCGGACGTCCGATGAGCCCGATTCGACTCATCGTACGTGCCCACCTGTCTGCGTGCGGACACCTGCCCGCGCCCTGGCAGGCAGGTGTCGGCCGGGGCCCGACCTCTTGCGCCCGAGGCCTTCGACCAAGCAACGCGAGACCCTTTCGGGGGAAGCACAATGTTACTGCTCAGGGGAACTCCGGTCAGCTCGATCCTATCCATGGAAGAAGCCGTACAGGCGGTTGAAGGATCACTGAAGGAACTTGCCCAGGGACGTGGGTTCGATCTGCCGCGCCGGAGAATCCATCACCCGAACGGTATGATCTTCGGGCTGCTTCCGGGGTCGGTCAACGGCGTCATGGGGGCTTACCTTCAAACCGATCTTGAGCGGCGCCTACATCACGAGACCGTGATCCTTTACAGCGTCGCGACCGGCGAACCGCTTATCCTCTTCCAGGACTGCTCCATCAATGAGCTTCGGACGGGAGCCGCCGGGGGAGTTGGCGCTAAA
The DNA here is from genome assembly GCA_016210115.1 of Deltaproteobacteria bacterium. Taxonomy (GTDB): domain Bacteria; phylum Desulfobacterota; class Binatia; order UBA9968; family UBA9968; genus JACQUW01. The sequence continues at coordinate 7,398 of JACQUW010000303.1, forward strand.
TGGCTGGCGCGCGAAGACGCCAGCCGGGTGGCGGTCCTGGGAAGCGCTGCCCATGCTGAGGCTCAGCTCAAGGCAGCCTGCGCTGTAAGAGCGATTGGCAAAGCAAAGGTCTTCAGCCCCACGCGCGAGCATCGTCTAGCCTTCGCGGAAAAGATGAGCCGCGAACTCCAGATCGAGGTTTCTCCCACGAAGACGCCGGACGAAGCCCTGAGAGATGCCGACATCGTTATCACGGCCACCAATTCACGAACACCTGTCTTTGACGGAAGCCGGCTCGAGGAGGGCATGCACGTGACCTCGATGGCCAATGGCGACAAGAACCGAACTCGCCAGGAGATCGATCTGCCCACCATACAACGCTCGAACCCACTCTTCATCACCTCCAGAGCAACCGTCTGCGCGAACGAGAGCGACATTTTTCGGGCCGTACGTGATGGCGTAATTTCATGGGACCGGGTTTACGAGATCGGGGATCTCTTAGCCGGCAACACCACGGGGAGAACGAGCGAAAAACAGATCACTCTATTCAAGCTGCAGGGGTTGGGTATCATGGACGTCGCCGTAGGCCAGCGCGTCTATGAACGCGTTAAAGGGTCTCTTTAGCGCAAGTATTTTAGCCCAAGACGTCTCGGCGGTATGGCTTCGTTAATTGCGATTTCGAGTCCTGGAAAAATAGGCGTGGAAAAACAGAAAGGAGAAGTGCCATGACTCTACTTGTTCAGGGGTCGACCGGGCAGGAGGTGAAGAATCTACAAACTGCCCTTAATTACCACCTACCGAATTCGTTGCCGCCATTGGTCGTGGACGGCGTTTTCGGGCCCAAAACACGCGCCCGCGTGGTGCAATTTCAAACGACCTTCCGCCTGAAGCCGGACGGCATCGTCGGACCGGTGACGCACAAGGCGCTCTACTCTTTCGTCGATTGCGACCATCACCTGCTCACCGTGAATAACGACAACAAAAGTTTGTTCCAGAGGGCAAACCTGTTCGGGGTTGGCGATAACCCTTCACCGCCGTCGCCTTTTCCCTTCCCGCCTCTTCCCCGGCTCCAACTCCCCTTTCCGCGAGCACTCCCGCCGCTGCCGCCCGTCTTGCAGCCGCCTCGTCTGGAGATTGACCCGCGGCTCCTTCTCCTTGCCCGGATCACCAAATTCGAGCTGGAAGCCGGACAGCAGACAACCTTCAAGAGAGATCTAAATACGGGAGACGTTGAGCGCGAGGTCGGGTTGTTCGCCGATCTCAAGGGAACGGTCTGGAGCAAGCCCATTGGAAAGAATGTGGAACTTTCGGCCGGTGGCGGCATGATCGTCGAGAAGCGTTTGAAGCCCACACCGGAGACGGAGACGAGCGTCTACGTGTTTGGCAAAGCGGAGGTCAAAAACATTCTCAAGATCGATCCGCTCGACCTTGCCAAGATCGCGGCGGAAGCGCAGATCGCCGGCAAGCCAGGCAGCAAGGAACCCCCGGATATGTCGGTGACCATTAGCGCGGGACCCGAAGTGGAAGTTTTCAACGGCAAGGTGACTTTTGGCCCCGGAGGCTACCTTGAGTACAAGACGAACGGCAAAGAACACACGTTGACCCCGGGCGTGAAGATAACCGGTACCTTTCACTTTTAGCGAACGGAGAACACCGTGGATGACCAACCAAAAACGGAATCCGAGTTGGACGGCCTTCGAGAGAGTATGTAATAGCGCCCGCTGAGCTTTACGTTAGACGGCCAGGGTAGGGGCCTTTCCTCAAGGGGCGTTTGAAGGAACAAGACGAGTGGTCGTAAGCTTGCTATAATGCCAACGTTCGTGAGGATAGGCCTGGAGGGTGTCGAAAACACCATTCAGTGGCACATTCAGCATTTTGGCCTTGGTCCGGTCTACATCGGCATAGAGTTGGGGCGTGTTGGCGCGAAAAGTGGTGAAAAGCCCGATCATACCCGGGTCTCGATTTGCTGCAGCGATGAGTCCGTCGGATCACCGCATCGGTTCGTTCTAACGAAGCGCCGTCAGGCATCTGAACGTTCACGATCAAATACCCCTTGTCCTGTGGAGGAATAAATCCTACCGGCTGATGAAAGCCGTGGGGATGAACACGGAGCTGAGCACCAGGGTAATGGCGATGACAGGGCCGGTGATTTCCTCCATGGCCTTCAAGGTAGCCTCGCGGCGATCCAGTCCCTTGGCCATTCAGCGCGAAATGTTTTCAACCACGACGATGGCGTCGTCCACCACGATGCCAATCGCCAACACAAGTCCGAACAGAGAGAGGTTGTTTAGAGAAAAGCCCAGCGCCGCCATAACACCGAACGTTCCAATCAGCGACACGGGAACGTCGATCATCGGCAGGAGCGTCGCCTGCCAGTCCTGCAGAAAGATCAGGACAACGATAAAAACCAGCACGAACGCTTCCAAAAGCGTGTAGACCACCGCATTCACGGATTCGCTTACGAAGACCGTCGGATCGTAAACGATTTGGTATTCCAGCCCTTTGGGAAATCGCTGGCTAAGTTCCGCCATCATTTTTCGAACAGCCGTGGCCGTGGCAAGGGCATTGGAGCCGGGAAGCTGACTTACCGCCACCGCCACGGCTGGTTTTCCATCAAGATAGCTGTTGACCGCGTAGTCACGCGCGCCCAGCTCTACCCGAGCAATGTCGCGGACGCGCGTAATCCGGCCGTCCTCGCCGGTCTTGATCACAATGTCATCGAACTGTCCTGTGTCGATCAGGCGGCCCAAGGTGTTGACGGAAAGCTGATAAGAATTTCCTTGCAGTGTGAGCGGCTGACCGATCACCCCGCGGCCACCTGTACGTTTTGTTCCCGCAGGGCCTGGACCACATCACCTTCGGTCACGTTGAGAGAGGTGATCTTCTCGGGATCGAGCCACACGCGCATGCTGTATTCGCGCAGTCCAAACAGGAAGGACCGGGAGATCTACTGACTTCTTGCCGAATGATGCGTGCCGATATTTTGGCAACTGACTAAATGTCGGCTTTGCGCGTCGCCCTTTATGAGCCGAGAGCGCGGCGCAGGACTAACGGACTTCCCGGGGGACGAAGTTCCGGTCCCTCACCGGGAAGAATTGATCATTGTGCCCGAGGCGACCCCGACGGCGGGCACGTGCATCGTCACGCTGAGGAGCGAAGGTGAAGCGCTGCCCAAGTCCCGTCAGGCGCATCTCGTGGTGGGCTTTAGCTTTAGCCATAACGAGGACAATTAGTATTGTGTCCGGAATAACCGCTAAACTCTCGCGAAAACAGGCCTGGTATCTTTTCTTCCTGTTAACGAGTTTTACGTGTATTGACATTGTGTATACA
>JACQUW010000286.1 GCA_016210115.1 Deltaproteobacteria bacterium
CAAGGAGGATTGCCGCTCAAAAGACGATCCTCGCTGATAGCGATATCGGTACACCGAGCCAGACGGATGAGTCTCTTCGTCCCAGCTAGTGACTGCGATCCTGAAGCCGTTCAGGCCCTAGTCGACGATGGCATACTGATAGAATCCGAAGCAGGCGGCTACGCACCGGCTCACGACGTGCTCGAGGATTGGGCAGTGTCCCGGTTTATCGCCCAAGAGTTTGAGGCGAGCGCCGGCCAGCCGGCGAAATTCCTAACAGCCGTTGGAACAGAGCCCGCAATGCGCCGTGGCTTTCGTCTGTGGTTATCTGAGACTTTGGGCGGAACTGGGAATCAGGCGGTAATGGACTTTGTGTTGTCGACGTTTCAGCGTGATGATGTCCCACCCGTTTGGCGCGACGAGATTGCCGTCTCGGTCCTGCGGTCCGACAACGCTGGAGAGTTCATTCGCCGGGTCGAACGGTTGCTGCTCGACAAGGATAAGGCACTCTACAGGCGACTGGCTCACGTCCTTTGCACCGCCTGCAAGGGGCCGAACGAATCCCTGCTAAACATCTATGGGCTCGGTGCCTATCGTAGTCATCTGGTTCTGGGAAGCATCTTCGTTATCCCTGTCGGTAGCGGTTGGGGTGAACTGATCCAATTTACCTATCGAAATCTGGATTTTTTCGACTTGAACGACACGGATACAGTCTTGGGGATCCTGAAGGACTGGGCTCAGCTGGTCGGGCCGACCATGCCAATTTCGCCGGAGTCAGCGGCCGTTGCGCAGATATGCCTTAAGTACTGGGGTTTGCTGAGTGCACCGAATGTGTATGCGGCCAGGCAGGATCAAGAGTTTCTCAAGATTCTATTCAAGATTCCACAGGCAGCCCGGAATGACGTTGAGGCACTCATTCGTTCTGCGCTGGCGGCCGAAGAGATCCGTGAATACCGGTCGAGAACTATTCTTGAGCAGGTCACAAAGTCACTCGAGTGCCAGGCGCTTTGTGAACACTTGCCCGAACTCGTGATTGAAGTTGCGAGAGAGAGCTGGCGTTTTGGACCCGACGACGATGACTTCAACTCCCGACTTGACCTTGAGCAAAGCTTTGGTCTCACACGTTATGTTCAATTCGACTACATTCCCCCGAGCTCACTTCAAGGTCCTTTTGCGTTCTTGCTGGCCCATCATCCGGCTTTAACAATCGAGTTTATTGTTCGGCTTTTGAACGAGTGTGCTGAGACTTACGCAAATTCCGAATTCGGCAATGAAGTTGTGAAGATTGAGATTCCCAATGAGAGTGGTGCGAGGACGGTCATCGGTAGCGCTCGGTTGTGGTACATGTATCGCGGAATGGCGCCTGCGCCAACAGTACTTGAGTGCGGCCTTATGGCGTTAGAAGCTTGGCTGCTCGAACAGGCAAAACAGAAAAACGACATACGGGACGTATTCCGTGAGATCTTTGAAACGAGCCGGTCGGTCGCCACAATGGCTGTACTCGCTTCGGCTGCAGTGGCTTATCCTGCGGCCGTTGGGGATGACGTTGTTAAGATCCTCGAAATTCGAGAGTTTTACCAGTGGGACTTCGCCCGGTCGTATCAAGAGCGTTCAAATGTTCCTGACCTTGCGGCCGCGCTTGGCATTCCGACACAAGGGATTGAGAAAATCTACGACAGCGAGCGAAAGAGATCGGCTGAGCTTCCACACCGAAAAAGCAACCTCGAAGAACTTGCATTTCGTCTGCAGCTAACCCCAATTCGAGAGAAAGTTTGGACCATCGTTGATAGATTCTTGGCTTCCTTACCGCCCCACGACGAACAAACAGAAGCGGACAAAACTTGGCGCATCGCGCTTCACCGGATGGATGCTCGTCACTTCAAAGCAGAAGAGGGCAAAGAGCCTGGCCAGATCATCTTGACTCCCAGCGATCCTCCAGCTGATCTTCAGAACTTTATCAACGAAGGCGCCGAAGGTCGCGAGTTATTCAACCGCCGCATGCGTTTGGCGAATTGGGGCATGACACATTTTCGTGGCGAGTCTCAAGAAAACGAAGCCTTTTCGGATTGGCGTGAGGCGTTGGATGAGGCACAAGCCTTAAAGGACAATGAGGTAGCGGGGGTAGATGCTACGGCACTCGACCTTGCTGGTCCGTTTTTTGTGGCGGCGTATGTTATCAGAGACCATTTCTGGGAATTACAACCGGCAGAGGTTGCCTGGTGTCGAAGGGTGCTAATTGCGGAGTTAATTCGCAAAGACGCAGACAAAAGCCGAGATACTCGCATTTCGAGAAGCGCGTTTGAAGGCTCCCGGCCCGCGGCTCTAGTACTTCCGCTCCTTCTCCGTCAGGTCCAAGACGATGAGACCTCGAAGCAGGTCGAAGAGGCTCTCGCTATAGCGGTAACTCACACCAGCGAAGAGGTACGGGACTACGTGGCCGAAGGAATTCGTGCTTGGCTTTGGGATATCGATCCCAAACTCGCGAAAGCTTGCGTTGGTGGACTGGTAGAACTTGCCGCTGCGGAGAACCGGATTCGTACAAGCCATCGGCGTGATTTGGATTATTCTGTTGAAGCGGTTGAACGCGAAATAGAAGACGCGACCGGGAAGATTCGGGAGCGCATATTAAACAGACAAACGTTGGACGCGTTCGAGTCTTTGCAGATTGATCTCAGAAAGCACGATTGGCCAGAGCTGTTAGACGCGTTATCGATGGTAAAACCTGATACGGATGACGCGGATCTGAAAGCGTTCTTTATGGCTAATCTAGAAGCGCTTCTACGAGAAGCAGAAGCGGGTGAGACCTTCAGATCTACCTGCCAAGTCAGCTACGAGTTTCAGCATCCTTTCGCCAATCTGTTTGCCCGATTTGCACTTGCTCGGCCCACTGTAGAAGCGGTTGGGTTAGCGGCACCGCTTCGCGACAATATTGAAAAGTGCCCAAGGTTTATTGCAGTGCTGCTTGAGAGTCTTCCGGTTGAAGAGGATAGAGTTCGTTCTGGAGCGCCGTTTTGGACCATGTGGCGCAGGGTAGCGGATTCTGTATTTGGAAACCCCGTCCTGCGGGGTTCACGTTATGTACGTTACATCGAAGCATGCAAACTCGTGCGGATTCTTCTGTTCGCCGATACTCGATGGAAGGATGAAGCTAAGGAGTGGGAACCTCTTACTTCCAATAAGGACTTCATCGAGTCTGCGGCGTTGGCCGTTGGCAATACGCCGGCAGGATTTGGCGCGCTTGTAGCGCTCTTGAACACAGTGGGGCAGGTGTTTTTGCCCGACGCGGTGAGCTGGCTTAGCCAAGCAATGGAGAGAAGCCAAGGGACCGACCTGTTAGAAGACCGGAACACGGACTTTGGGCTTGAGGTCTTGCTCCGCAAAGTGTGTTACACCTACGCTACAATGGTTCGACAGCGTCCCGCCTTGCATCAAGCGGTCCTTATACTACTGGACAAGCTGGTCGAGCGCGGCTCACACACTGCGTTTCGTCTCCGAGATTACATGGTGGCTCCGCTTCCGGCCGCCTGTTAATAGCTCAGCATCCAGGTATTGCTTAGAGGTGGATAGGTTGTGGTTTGACCGACGGTGAGTCTGGTGAGCTCCACAGCCGGCGACCTGCCGCGCATAATAGACCTTATGGTGCTTGGCGATCTGGCTGAGCCGGTAATCACACTTCTGACATTCCTCTCTTTGGTCGCTAGCGTTGCCAGCTCTCGATGATCTCCGCCGATTCAACGACATCCGCGAAGCGCTCCATTCTTTTTAGCGCTTCCAGGTGGCCTTTTTCAGTATAGGTTCCCACGCAGTCTTTCACGACCACCATAAAATAGCCTCTGTAGAATCCATCGCGCACGGTGGCTTCGACTCCTCCGTCTGTGGTGCAGCCGGCGATGATGATTGTTGTCGCGCTGCGATTGTGCAGGAGGATCTCGAACTCCGTGCCGATAAAGACGGTGGGGCGGCGTTTGTCCAGAATTGTGTCTGCCTGTTCGGGCGTGAAAGGTTCCATGATCTGCCAACCAAAGCTTCCCCGAACCCGCCTCGGCTTAAGTTTGCTCGGCTCGTCGACGTTCTGTTCTTTCATCGCACGCCAGACGAACGAAGGGGATTCTTCCTCCCAGGCGAAGGGAGTGGAGCGGGTAAAGACGATCTTGACCCCGGCCTTTCGCGCGGCGGTTATTAATGGAGGCGCCCGGCGTATCAACTCCTCCTTGTTAAAGGCGCCGCCGGCCTGGTCATTCTGCATGTCCCACACGAGGAGAACAGCTTTAGCAGGATCCATGATCTCTTCGAGCCCGGCTGGAATTGTTGTTCGGGAAAATTCTTTCATCGCCGCTCACCTAAACGTTCGGCTTCATCGTCGCAAATATTTTTTAACCAGGCTATTCGAGAAGTCCCTGGCTGCCGGGGAAACCGCAAGCAGTTGCCGGAGCAGGGGCTCTACCTCCGTCGCGAGTAGCACATGAACATCTTCTCCCGCCACCCGGAAAATCTCGGACTGAAACGTCTTGTCCCCCTTCATTTTAGCGAAAGCATCCTGCAGCGGGCGGAGGATTTCCGGTGGGGTTCTGGCCGCCGCGTAGAGAGGACGCCCTGCGCTATCCACACCGGCCCAGCTCAGGTAAGCCTGCCACGGTATGCCTGTGGGGCGGTGTTGACCCAGTAGTTCCTGAAAGGGCGGCACTTCTGGAAACTCCGGGCGCCCCTGAAAAGAGCCGGCTGCGGTCAGCCTGCCCTGCTGGACAAAGGGCTTAAAGCCTTCGCCCGTAAGTTCTTTTAAATTGGTCAGCGCGGCTGTGGCAAAGATATCCGTCTCCCCGCGGCGAAATGCCAGCCGAATCTCTCCTCCTCCAGGGTAGCCCATGACCCAGGTTACATTCCATTTAAGAAACTCCGCGCCCCAGAGAAAGATCGAATTCCAGCCTTCGTCCCCCCCGCGGACCCCGATTTTCAGCGGCGGTCCCGGAACCGTCAGTCGGTTGAGCTTATCCGGCCGGATCATGGCGACGGAAGTCTGTCTAAAGATGCTTCCGATTAGTTGCCACTGGCGCAAGTCGAACTTCGCTCCTTCGGCGCCAAAGATCTGCTGGTTCAGGGCAGTTGTGCCAGTGTAATGAAGGATCAATCCGTCGGGTTTAGCGAACTGCTCAAACCAGTTGGTTGCTACCATCCCACCGGCACCGGGCATATTCTGCACAATCACCGACGGCGCTCCCGGCAGGTAGCGCTCAAAAAAGCGCGCCACAAGACGGGCCTCGGCGTCCACGCCTCCTCCTGAGCCGAAGCCCAGGATGATGCGAACCGACTTTCCTTTATAGTAAGGGTCCTGAGCGAGCGCAGGAATTGCGCTCGTCCAAAGAATTAAGCCGAAGGCTAAGCTTATGCGATTATGGAGCCTATTACGCATTGAGTCCTCCCAGGGCTGTCTGGCCTGCTGCTTCAGTCGTATCTCTCGAACTACCAGGCCGATATACCCAATTCTTTTCGGGCCTTATCCAAAAAGCTGAAATCAACGACTTGATTCACCGAGACCGGTTGAGAGACTTTGGCGCTGTCACGAGCGAGGTCGATGAGAAGCTGAATGGACTCCGGTTTGACAGAGGCGTCCTTGGTCAGAACGCGGCTGACGTGCCTGAAGATCTCGCCCGCGATTTTCCGGTTCGTAATCTTCCACTGCTTCATGATGATATCCAAAACCTGGTCCTGATTATTCTTTTCCCAAATGAATGCAAGTCCGCGCAAAGTGGCGCGCACCATCCTATAAACCTCATCCGGGTTTTCTCGAATCCTCTTTTCGGAAGTCCCAAACCCATTCTGCGGAAACCGGGTGACATCGCCTAAAAAAATGAGTTCGTTGTAGCCCTTTTCGAGAGCGAAGATGTTCTCCGGGACTGACAAAAGCGATGCATCGACCACACCTGATTCCAGAACAGCGAAACGGCTGGCCGCAGTGCCGCCCATTGGCAGGATCGAAACGTCTCGACCTGGCTCCAGCCCGAAGTGCCTCAGCGCCTCATTGGCGAGCAAAGTCGCTGTTCCTCCCGGGGAGCTGCCGGCGATCTTTCTTCCGCGAAGCTGGCGTGGCTCTTTAATCTCTTTCTTGCTTATCAAGAACAGGAGCGGGCGGTCCACCGTAAAGATAAGGACCTTCATGGGTCGGCCCTGGACGGCAGCCCCGATTGTTCCGGTCACCGCGCCATTATAGTCCACGTCGCCGGCGAGCACCGCGGTGCTCGCCAGATTGGCTGACATGGCTATGATCTCCAGGTCGATTCCCTCGTCCCTGTAGAAGCCTTTGTGGTAGGCGGTATACATCGGGAGGAAAGAAACATTGCTGGAAGAGTTTCCCATGCGGACTTTTTTAAGGCCGGATTGGGCGGCGGAATTGACCGGATCGAACAGCGCGAAGGCAAGGAAGGTCCATAGAATAGGAAAACAGAGTATTGGCGATGGCCGGCAGTCCATTGACCAAACCTCCTGTCTTTTTTGAAGAGCAGCCGTGCCCTATGAATGAATGGGCGGCCTGTTTTTTCATGCCTTTACGATGGTGGAGCCTTTAAAGTTACCATCCGGAATATTCATTGACTGAGCTCAGTAGGCTGCGGCCGGCATTTCTGCGGCATCAGGCGAGAGAACCGGCTCCTGTAGCGGGCTGTCGATCCCACCGCGCCTCAAGGCGCGTGAAATAGTTCCACGCGCGATGCGCGCGTCGCTCCCAGTCCGCCTCCGTAGCGAACGCCCGGCACTCTTCAGGACTGATGAAGCCGAGCTTGCCGAGCGTCGCCGCCTGCATGGCTTTACGCGTATCGTCTTCGAGAATGAGCGAAGCAAATAGCATCTCTTCAATATCTTTGCCCAGTACAACGATACCGTGTCCCCGCAGGAGAGCGGCTCGCCTGCCGCCTATGAGCCCGGAGAGCCGCTGTGCCTCCGAGGTCGTCTTGACCAGTTGCGGCTCACTGTAAACCGGGACACCATCAAGGAACAACGCGCCCTGGAGCGTGACCGGGCGGAACTCCCGCTTTGCAATTGCAAAGAGCGTAGCATAAGGCGAATGCAGGTGCGCGACGGCCAACGCGTCTGAGCGAGCTCCATGGATCGCCGTGTGAATCGGCCACTCTACGGGCACCTGTCCGTCACCGTCGAGCAACTTGCCTTGCAGATCCAGCACCAAAAGATCAGCGGGGCGGGTGGTTGCCTTGTCCCCTGCCATGCCGGGCGACATGAACACGCGCCTCGTTACAGAATCGAATGCGCTAACGTGACCGAACAGCCCGATCATGCCTTGCATGGCGAAAATACGCGTGACGGTTGCGAGCTTTTCTCGTAAGGCGCTCTCAGAATTCACAGGTGTGCGTCCCCTGTATCACGTGCGTTTGTTTTAACCTCCTCCGCGAACCACTCAGTCCAGTTGGGCCCAGTCCTTGAATTCCTCCAGCCCGAGTTTCGAGAGCGTGTCTATGAAGGGTCGCCCGCTCTTCTCGTGCCTTCCGGATAGACGGTGGTACTCATAGACAATGCCGGGGAGCCATTTGGCGATCGTGAAACCCTGGAATTTGCCGTCGGGAATGGGCTCCAAGAATCTCGGCCCCACGTCTTTCCAGTCATCTTCAGCCACCCAACCTCGTTGGGTGCCGAAAAGACTCTGAAGGATGATGCTGCGATGTCCGGCATCCAGACCCTCATCGAGAGTGAAGTTCCATCCCGTCGTCGCATTCAGCGAATCCACGATGCTGTTCAGGCCGTCGGGCTTCTGATGCATCAGGGCAAACCAACAGCCGCCGATTATTCCGCAGAACTGCCTGTGCTGTTCCGATATGACCTGAGACCATGGCCATCCTTTCGGATTGTCGCGATCGAGAGGGCCCCATTTTTCCCTATACTTTAGATCAGGCGGCGGATTGACCGATGCCCCTCCCTGGGGTTTCATGCCTCCACTCGCCACAATCTCTCGGAGCATCTGACCGAAATGCGGCCGCCAGTCATGAAGAGCGGGTGTCCCTTTCTTCGTGTGGACTACCCATTTCCATGCTTCGCCCCCGATCGCGTCAGCGACCTGCGTCGGCCCTTCGGCAAAAAGATTGCCCCAGCGCCCTTCCCGCCGCGCCGCCATATCCAGCAGCCGGTCGACGGTTTCCACATTGCCCCACTCAAACCGTAAGCCCTCCGTCTGTTCGACGTTAAGGAGGCCTTTTTCCCAGGCCTCGAACGCTACCGCCACTCCACAGGAAAAGTGGCTGCACTCTATTCCCAAGTCGTTGATCCTCTCAGCGAGGTAGAGGACTTCGTTGCCCTTAATGCCCAGATTGAAGAAAGTGTCCAGCCACTCGCTGCCGGCGTTGAAGTGGCCGACAGTCCCGGCGCGAGGCCCCTCTCCGATCTCAACGTCCCACGGGCAGAGCCGCTGGCATTGGAAACAAGGCCTGAGCGTTACGCGGTTCTGCTCAAAGCCGCGCGCGTGATCAGCGATAAGAGAGCTGCGGTAATTCAGATTCGGCACTGCATGCACGTCCAGGGCGTGGCCAGCGGTCTTTTTCTCCTCGACGGTTCTCTGAACCAGTGTGTTCCGCCATCTCAATCCGGCTTCTATGAGGCGCTCCCGGTCATGTACAGGGGGACGGGCCGTGCCGTAGACCACAATCGCTTTGAGTTTTTTCGCGCCGAAGACCGCGCCGCCGCTGTGGGCGGCATTGTGATTGTAATCGTTCACCAACATTGCAGCCCGCACCAGGTTCTCGCCCGCGGGGCCAATGCACATAACCTTGGCATCCTTAATTCCAACTTCCTCCCTTAGGCGGTCCTCCGTCTCTCTCGCTCCTTTGCCCCATACGCTGGTTGCGTCGCGCAGTTCCGCCTTGCCGTCATGAATGAAAAGGTACGCGGGCTTGGGTGAAACTCCCTCGACGATGATTCCGTCGTAACCAGCCGCTTTGAGATAGACCGGCCAGAACCCGCTCGATGCGCCCCGTCCCAACGTGTGCTCCGTCAACGGGCTTAGATAGACAGCGGTGACTTTGGTCCCTCCCGGCGTTAGCCCGGTGCCGGTAATAGGGCCGGTCATCATGACGACCTTGTTTTCGTGACCATATGGCTTGGCGTCTAACGGAAGTTCTTTCAGGAGAATATAGGTTGCCAGAGCCTGGCCGCCGAGCAGCTTTTGAAGCATGGGCTCCTCGGGGAGATTCTCATCTTTCATTGAGCCCGAGGTGAGGTCGACGCGCAGGATCTTCCCCATATAGCCGCCGGGCAACCGTGTCTTGCGTTGCTGCGGAAAAAGCTCAGTGGAGTTCAACATAGGACCTCTTTTAGAATTGGGGCGCAAAAATGGTTGGTGACCTCATTGCGGTTCTCTTTACCGAGCGGGACTAGCTTCTTTTCTCCAGGGCCAGTAGCGATAGACGAGGCGCCTGGGATGAATGATCGCGAGAAAAAGCGCCCGAATCTTTCCCGGCAGGCCGCAGCGAAGTGTGAAGAGGTCCCGGATCATGAGCCGGAGAGGAATTTGGTGTTTGGGATATTTCTCAAGCCCGACATTTCGGATCCCGTAATCAGCTTTTTTCTCCTTCAGGACATAGATAGCTTGCGTTCCTCCCGCCTCCGAGTCGCCGTAAAGATATCCCTCGATGTCGTTAGCCCGCTGTTTCGCCTTGGCCGAAATCTCATCATCCAAACCGAAATCCAGGGCTCCGACCGGGCAGGCCTGAACACAGAAAGGGCTCTGACTCTTACTGACGCGATCGCTGCACATGGTGCATTTGGACGCTTTGTGGCTGACAGCATCCTTTGTAATGACACCCCAAGGGCAGGCGTAAATGCAGTACTCGCAACCGATGCAAAGATCCTGACGGATGACGACGGGCCCCTCTTCATATTTTGTGATCGCCTCCACCGGACAGACGGCAGCGCACATGGGAAACTCGCAGTGCATGCAGCTATTTCGCCCCCAGATTGGAGAAAGGCCCTCAAGGATTGGCGGCTCCATGGTTATCCAGTTGGTGCTCGAGAGCTCGTAAATGGTTGTTCGCGGATGGTCGTTCCAATCCTTGCACGCCTGGACACATTGGCGGCAGCCGATGCACTTGGCCGCATCGAAGAGAATCGTTCTTGGCTTGCCGTCCAATAGCCGGCCTGTGGGGATCAGGGTCCCGTATTTTTCACTCATCGGGTCCTCCGGTTTTTCCCGCATTTTGACCGTATTTCATCAGAGCGAAGCTACACTTCTCTGTCCCGTGGACTCACTCAAATATTTTCTGAAAAACTCCAGAGTTCGCGGCCATGAGGCTTTATCCGCATGGGCGCGATAGCTACTCGAATGCCGGTTCATAAAGCCGTGACCCGTGTCTCCATAGGAATGGAATTCATGCGCCTTTCCGTGCTTGGAAAGCTCGGCGTCAAGCTTCCGCATATCTTCCGGCGAAGGGTTCTTGTCCTCCTCTCCGAAATGGCCCAAGATAGGGCAGCTGATCTCCGCTGTGCGCTGGCATGGAGAGACTCCGTCGCCCCAGGGCTGGAGAATGCCTCCCCCGTAGTAGGAGACGGCAGCTTTGAAGCCAGGATTCGCGGCGGCCATTAGATAAGCGACGCGACCTCCCATGCAGAAACCGACAATGCCCAGCCGCCTTCCGTCTACCGACCTCAATCCGTTCAAGTGGGCAACGGCGGCGTTCACATCCTGGATTACGGTTACATCACGCAGCCTGCCCCTCCGTATCGGCGCGTCATCCTGACAATCAGGGCTGTCTCGGTGATAGAGATCCGGCGCTGCCGCGACATATCCCGCATCGGAAATTCTCCGAGTCATCTCCTGAACAAACTCGTCCACGCCGCCCTGGTGCTGGATAACCACGACGGCAGGATGAGGTCCGGTGCCGGCAGGTGAGGCTACATACAGCTTCATAAGGCTATCGTCTACTTTTGTCTCTTCCCATGAAGACGACATGGGCCACCTCCAATTTTGAGTATGTGCCCTGTATATCGGTCCCCGCACCGATGTCAAGCCCTGTGGCCGGTCCAGCATAATTGTGAGGTTGAGATATCATGGCAACATCGCAACGGTTGGTATATGTTACGAGAAGAGTCGACAAGAGAAGGCCTGGAGCCGCTTGAGCGCAACCCGCAGTATGACAGAGAAGGCGGCGCAATCCGGTACAAAGGTCCGATATGACTCCTGCAGTTAAAAACAAACGAAGCCCAATGATCATAATGACTCTGCTCGCCTTAGCGGCTCTGGCAGCCTGCCGCAAGCGCGGCGAGCAGCCTGAGCGCAGAACGGCTAGCGAGCACCGATCGCCTGGCTTTAGCAGTTCGCCTTCAGTCAGCGGCTTGCCGGACTGGGTCCCGATCTATCCCGGCGCAAGGGTGACGGGTCTCGAAACACGGAACGCTGGCATCGAAACGTATACGGAGTTCCGCCTTGAAGCTCCTGCAGATTGCGAGAAGGTGGTCGCCTGGTACGACGAGAAGCTCAAGCTCTCGGGCTTCGATGTGAGCAAGTCCACGAGCAGGGTACAAGGCTGCGACGGCATTCTGAGGGCGGAGGGTCTGGGGCACACCCGCGGTTGCGGATGAACGGCGGGAACGACACTAACGACCGCCAAAAATCGTCGTTCGGTGTATCGGCGGTAGCGCGGAATTTCCCCGGCCAGATAAAGGTGACGTCCGGCGGCAGTACGCCGATTCCAGCCTGGGTGCCGCAGTACCCGAACTCCGCTCCCTCTAACATCGTGGCGAAGGAGCAGGGAAGGGAACGCAGCGTCGAATTCAGTTTCGCCACCGGCGACGGCGCCCAGAATGTCATCGGCTGGTATGAACGGAAGCTCAGAGAAGCGGAGTTCACCATCGTCTCCTCAACGGTATTCGACAGCAGTACCGCGAAACTGACCGCGCAGGACGCGAGCGGCCGGTCGATTCTGGCCCTCCGCATGGAACCGGCGGGCAACCGGAAAGTGGTCGCGCTGGAAGCTCGCGAGGGTGTGCAATAGGCGGCGCCATGAAAATACAACGAGGATTCGGATGGAGAACAGAAAGAAAATCGAACTAAATCCTGAAGCGACGGGTCTGGTAATTGTCGATATGCAAGTGGAGGGCTGCGAGCGGCACGGTCCCGGCGTCAAGCCCGTCATCGCCAATATCCGCGCTTTGCTGGATCGCTTCCGGGAAGTGAACGGGAAGATCATCCATGTGCAATCTGTCCGCACGAAAGATCATCCCGAATTTACGGTTTTCGGGCGACCTACAGCCTGCTGCTCGGAAGCCCGGGAGTCGAGTTTGTCGAAGAGCTGAAGCCGATGCCGGGAGAGCACGTGGTTCAAAAAACCTCCCACGATTGTTTTTACAAGACCTCTATGGAAACGGTTTTGAAACAACTGGATCTTCGTCCCTGTCGGGATAAGATTGTCGTCACTGGCATCGGGTCGAGCAACTGCGTGTATCATGCGGTGATCGGTTTTCACATCAGAAACTACTTTAGCATCGTGCCGGAGGACTGCATCCACGGAGTCGCGCCGCAGTCCCAGCCTTTTGCTCTGCATCAATTCCGGTCCAACGCGTATAATTTCAACGTAACGGTGTCCCGGTCGGAAGA
>JACQUW010000284.1 GCA_016210115.1 Deltaproteobacteria bacterium
ACTCTACTGGCCGCCATGAGAACGGACTCACAGGCGCCTTGCTGCACTGTTCACCTTTAACTCGGCTAAATCTCAACCACTACATCTTGGGGTACCCACTGAAAAGCCGGAAGGATCGATAGTTTATTTCTTTACTATTCTGTAGGCCGCCTCGATGTTAACTCCCAGACGGTTCTGGTCATGCCAGTCGGCGTACTCAGGCATCTTGAGTTCTTTTTTGATCTCGGCGAGCGTCTTGCCCTGCGCCGCCATATCGCCCACACGCTTGAGAAGCAAGGTGTAGAATCCTTCATATTCGTCGAATACTTTCGTCGTGGTGGGCGGACCGTGACCGGTGACGACAATTTCCGGATTTAACGATTTCATAAGCTTGTAGCTGGCAAGCACGTCGGGAATCACAACCGTGGGCCGCAGATTGAGAAATCTTCTCACATTGGCGGCCGAGGCCGCGAACAGCACACGCTCCTTCGGCAACCAAACCGCTGTATCCGCCTCGCTGTGAACGTTCTTTAGAAAGATCAGCTCGAAGGTACGCTCGCCGAGATGAATCGTCATCCTGTCTTTATACTCGATATGCGGCGTGATCATTTTAAAGCCCTCCAAAGCTGCGCGCAGCTCGGGGGACTTTGCCGCGAGGGTTTCGGCGCGTTTGGGACTGTATTCTTTTTTCATTCCTTCACCCGCCCCGGTGTGATTTATGATTTTGGCCGGCGGCGAGAATATGAAATGGTTGGCCGTATGATCGTTGTGAGTCTCGGTGTCAATCAAAAAAACGACCGGCTTGTCCGTGACTTTTTTGATCGCCGCCGCCATTTTGCGGGAGTCCAAAGGACTGTTGCAGCTGTCGATCATCACGACCCCTTCCTGGGTGACCACGAAGCTGCATGTCGTGGTGGTCGCGTCAGGAGCGAAGACGTAGATGCCATCCTTGATCTTTGTAAATCCCGGACCAAGCTCCTGAGCCCCCACCGGCACGCCGCAGCACATAAAAACGAAGGCAACGAAAAGGAAAAAACCCAATCTCATAGTCATGTTCGCCTCCTGCAACGCTGGTCCCTTGAGATCACTCAAGCTTGTCGAAATCCCAGGCAGTCGTCAAGAGATCGGAATATAAAGCTGGTGGAACAATCTGATGTGAATGCGTGGAGGATGGCTCACTGACCGTGGCGATCAGGGCCAATGTTCGAATGACATTGCCGTGATGTCAGACGTGACCTCGTGAGCTCACGGCCGCCTAAACGTTTAAAGTTCACGAAGAAACTTACCGAGATCTGTTTGATCAATTTCTTTGAGACTCATCTCTCGGGCTATTCTCCAGTTTTCGTCTTTTCCCCATGCGGGGTTTACGTCTTTAAGTTTCTCGTAATATCCTAGCCCGCGGTATTTGTCGCCTTTCACTAATTTTACTGCCCGATCAGTCAGGTAGTTCTCCATAGCCCGACGGTTTAGGACCAAGCATTGAATCTTCGCTGTAGCGCAAAGTCCGGCGAACGCCTCCCTGTCAGGGGCCAATGCTTCGCTAGCCGAAGAACGCTCACTGTCTATAATGGCAAACACGTTCTCTGTTATACGCTTGATTTCGTTTAGCTCTGCTTCGGATGAATCCTTAATGAGCTGGGAACCACCCAGAGGAAGTAGGACAATTTTATGATCTTTTCCATACATTCGGAGGAACTGCTGAACTGTCTTCAAATCTGTGCTTCCCTCGACCAGCACAACTTTGCTGAAACCCAGGGCTTGGTATCCAGAAAAACTGAGTTCGCCCAGGAATTCAGATAGTCGGGGAGTGGAATCATACAGTCGCATATCAGTGTCTCCCTCACCAACCCTTCTCAGGGAATAGATTTGCTCACCAATAGATCTTGCGAGTCCAACGTTATGAGTGCTGAAGATTACTCCGCGTCGGGCGTAGGATCCAAGTGTTGTCAAAAAATCAATCTGAAGGGACGGATGGAGATTTAGTTCAGGCTCATCGATCAGTATGTAAGATGGATTCTTAATTGCGGCATTTGCCAGTACTAGAATAAATTGTGTGAGCCCAGAGCCAAGCTCGGGCAGTTTGTAGCTCTTTCCGTTTATGAAAACCTGAAGTGTGACGTTGTCGGCTGAGGGCTGGATCTGCAACTCTTTGAATCCAAATATTGCCTTGATTGCATCACTCAGCCTGTAGATGGCTTCGTTTTGTTTCTTGTTAGACCCCGTTTGATATTCTTTCCATCTCTCAAAGAATGCTTGACCAACCTGAATATCAAAGTAATCATCCTTTGCGCCAACGTTAATCGCATTCCGAAAAGGTCCGACATAGAGCATAGAAGATAGATCTTGGGAGATCTCGGACAGTGCGACCAGGTTCGCAACAGGGTGGGTATGGTTCAGGAGTAATTGACCTTGGCTGTGGTACGCAAAGTTGTTGCTAGGACCGTGGTATGCTTCGCTCGCCGAATGAAGGGTAGCGAAGTATGTATTGGTGTCTCTCGCAACATGCAGGGTTAATCTCTTGGGCCGCGGCGGGTTGGCAGAGATATCCGGATCTTCCGGGAGCTCGATTATGATTTCGAGGTCACGATTATTGATGTTTGAAAACAATTCTGCGATATCAAAAACACCAGGCATTATCGAAAAGGACTGACTTTGTCCCTTAAGGGCTGCCAAAAGGTTGTTATTCCCTCCCTGTAATTGAGCGAATAGTTGCCTGAATTCGTAAAAAAACTTTAGTAGGGACGATTTGCCTGAATTATTGACGCCCACCAATGCAGTAAAACCAGAGCGAACACTAATGCGAGCTTGACTTGAGTCAGGGAAGCAACGGTAATTTTTGATAATAAAATTGACGGCCATGACCTCGATTATCCAGAATCTAGTCCATAGGGTCAAGAAAGTATTGTTTTACAGCAGAAATTACGGGCGAAGCAACCAGCGGGGGTTTGCTTTCAGGATGCTGCGCGTGTTAGGGCCCTTGTCGAGTTGTTCTTTTTCTCAAATCGGTATGAGCGTCGTAGACATGCCTGTGCGGCATCTAAAAAACCCGGCCGGTTCTTGGAGCTTGCCAATAGCTCGCCTTTAGCAGTCGGAGCCGTGGCTCAATAAAGGAGATAGGAGCCAAAGAGTAACTTGACAACCCGGGATTACGTGACCGATATTGGGTCCCGGGTCTGGCCTGACGGAACTCTTCATGTTCGATCGAACTAAAGACGCACGTATCAGGGGAGCGGCTTTTGACTGGTTATCCGAGCAGGTGAGGATTCATGGTGACGTGTTGCCAAACGGCGTTCTGGCTCAGGGTTTTGACTTGAACGGCCAACTTATCCCGCTCGTAGGACCTCAGGGTATCTTCAAACCTCGAGTCTTGGCCGATGTTCCTTTGACGATTACTACCGTGCCAGAGGGGCCTTACGATGACGCTTTTGGAGCCGACGGTCTGCTCCGGTACCGCTATCGGGGTACCGATCCAAACCATCCTGACAACCGCGGGCTACGCCTAGCGATGGACCGCCGGCTGCCGCTCATTTATTTTCATGGGATTGTCCGTGGCAGATATCTGGCCACGTGGCCTGTTTTCATTGTGGAAGACAATCCGGAACAACTATTTTTCTCTGTCGCCGTAGACGATGCGTCTCATGTCGGTCTTCCTGCTGAGAGACATGATGGCTCTGCACTTGTGGGTGAAGATACTGACATGGCGAGGCGCATCTATATCACAGCAACAGTTCGCCAGCGTCTTCACCAACGAGCTTTCCGCGAGCGCGTGCTGGACGCGTATCGCCGCCAATGTGCGTTCTGCCGACTTCGACATGAGGAACTTTTGGACGCAGCTCACATAATCGCGGATGCAGAGCCAAAAGGAGAGCCCCTTGTTCCGAACGGGCTGTCCTTGTGTAAACTTCATCATGCGGCTTTCGATCGGCACTTCCTTGGTCTCCGTCCCGATTACATTCTGGAGGTCCGTTCCGATATTCTTCGGGAGCACGATGGACCAACGCTCGTCCACGCGATCCAGGCTCTTCATGGCCGGTCGATCACATTGCCACGGCAATCAGCGCTCCAGCCATCCCGTGAGCTTCTCGAGATCCGCTACACACGCTTTCGTGAAGCCAGCTAGAATTACTAACTCAAGTTGGCATCATGTCCAGACTTCTTGCGAGAATCGAACCTGCAAAGTGCCCGGAGTTCCTCCAAAATTACATTTGACGCCGCTCTTTGTTCGAGTACAATAACCGGCCATTAAGTGCCAATATTGGCCTACGGAGGGATTTCCATGCCCATTCCTGACTTCCAAACCGTGATGCTTCCGTTGCTTGTGCACCTGAGTGACGGGAAAGAGCACCCCAATCAAGAAACCCTGAAGAGCCTGGCGGAACATTTCCAGTTGAGCAACGAAGAACTTGCACAGCTTTTACCAAGCGGGGTGCAACCTCTATTCACCAACAGGATTGCATGGGCTAAGAGCCATCTTAAGGCGGCTGGCTTGATTGAATCACCGCGCCGCGGGTACTACAAAATTCTGCCGCGCGGTTTGGAGGTTTTGAAAACAAATCCATCCCGTGTGGATCTACGCGTATTAAATCAGTTTCCGGAATATGTCGAATTTCGTACTCCCAAAAATGAAACAGGTGAACCAAAGTCCGACAGCGTTCCGCAAATCGTACCCGAGACCGAACAATGGACTCCCGAAGATCATCTAGAATACGGCTATCAAAGGATCAGGGATCAGCTCGCAGCCGATTTACTCGCAAAGGTTAAAAGTGCTTCTCCCGCTTTTTTCGAAAAGTTAGTCGTAGAACTTCTGTTAGCGATGGGCTACGGCGGATCGCGCCAAGATGCCGGTCGCACGGTCGGTAGGGCCGGCGATGGCGGAATTGATGGTGTGATCAACGAGGACCGCCTGGGCTTGGACGTTATCTATGTTCAGGCAAAACGCTGGGACGGCACGGTCGGTCGGCCCGAAATCCAAAAATTCGCTGGCGCACTTCAGGGACAGCGCGCAAAAAAGGGGATTTTCATAACCACCTCGGAGTTTACGAAAGATGCAAACGACTATGCGGCGATGATTGATAGCCGGATAGTACTAATCAACGGTGCTCGCCTTTGCAATCTAATGATCGATCACGGGATAGGAGTAACTCGGGCAACATCCTATGAAGTTAAACGCCTCGATTCCGATTACTTTGAGGAATCGTAAACGGGTTGGCGATCGTTATGCCCAAAGGTGGTGAAAAGAAGAGGTTACGGAACGTTCAGCAAAGGCTAAATTCAGCTGGAAGAATGAATTTCCAAATAAAGAAAACGATTCTGCTGACTGGAGCAGGATTTGCAAAACCTTTTAACGGCTCCTTGGCTGAGGAAATGTTCGTCACGATTTATAACCGGATATGCGATTCTGCCCTTCTCCGCGATGAAATGAAAAAATGAGTACCTGATTTCGAAGGCTTTTATGACAAGGTCCTAAGATCTGAAAAATTCGGCAACAAGGACAAAGAATTCTTTCAAAAAGCGCTTCTAGATGCCTATGAGGAGCTGGATGAAAAAATTCGTGAGCAGGAGCCCGCACTCCGGGACATTTGCACTCGATTTCTTGAGCGCTTTTCTGGTTACGGCAAAGAAAAAGGCTTTGTTTTCACGTTAAATCAAGACCTATTTGTCGAACGCTGGTGTGCATCCGATAAGACATTAATAAAGATTCCTGGTATCGGTGCTCACCCAGATTGGTTCACCGCGCGATTCACCTATCCTTTGCAGAGCGAGCACTGGATGGAGCTCCCGGACGCGACTCGTCTAGAGAAGAACAAGAAGCATTTCTACAGCGAAAACTGGGGTTCTCTAGGCTATGTAAAATTACACGGCTTATATGGCTGGCACGGAAAATATGCAATGATAATAGGCAAGACGAAAACAGAACAGATTAAGGATGAGCCTGTGATAAATTGGTGGGCCGAATTGTTTCAACAGGTCTTGCGTGAGGCGGAAAACCTAGTCGTTATTGGTTATAGCTTTCGGGATGAGCACATCAACGAATGGATTCTGGAAAGGATGCAGCACGGATTACGCCTTCACATAATCAATCCGAAACCCATGGCGGAGTTTCGCAATTCTCTTGTTAACCTGCACGGCAATGACCCTATTCCTCAGCCACTGTCCTCGCAGATGTCTGAAATCTGGGAAAAACTAGGTCCATATTACCCTCACTCCGTGCCTGATTTCTTCGTAAAAAATCATACAAACCTGACGCCGGAGGGTGAGCGATTTTTTGACTCGCTCGGTTTGTAAAATCGCGCATCGTGGATAAGCCGAACGGATGTCAGCGCGGTGGTATGAAGAATCAGTACTTTGGCGACATCAATGATTTCGGAAGTACGGGCTGCTGCGAACGCTGAGGCGATCCTCTGGGCTATCCGTGGGCGTGTGTTGGTGTCTCACCAGCGATGATCGCGGTGGAGACGGTGAGTTCCGAAAGTACCTCTCAGAGCCTGAACGCGAGCGGCACTATGGGGAGGACAAAAGGGGCCATTGTACTTTTTGTGGGAGCAGACTTCAGGGTCACTCATGAAAACCGTCAAGCGGGACTAACTCCAGACGCACCTCTTTTGATTGGGGCCGGGTTGGAATCTTCAACCGGATAACGCCTCCGGGTTCCACCAGAGCTTTTGGATCTTTTAGCCCAAATGCGACAGACAGTCAGTCACTCTTCCGTGCTCTTCGGCACATTATCAAATTCGACTCTGGTCTCCTAATCAGACTTTCGAATCTCCAGCTTTAAGCCGCGACCATCAACCGGGAGAACGACGACAAGAGCGATATGTGCCAAATCCCATTTCCTTGTCAAGCATTTCCCAGCTTTCGGGAATTCCCGAAAGGTCGTAGATAGAGAGCGGTTGCTGACAAAAAAGTATTTGCCCGGAGGGGTTGATCGCGATACGACTCTTTGGCTGCTGCTCCAGGTTTCTACCAATATCCCTCTGCCGAAGACCGCGGTCATGAGGGCCTAAACGTTTCATGAATCACCCATGTCGCGGCTGTCCGCGCTGCTGGGGCGCGGGGCGGTTCCCGGATGGCGGGCGGCAATGGTTCGTTCCCATGAGCTGAGCTGGAAGAATTCGGCGATGCGATCGGCGGCGATAAAACAAGGCGGCTCGCCGGAATGGCCCCAGGGGGCCCGGGGCCCGTAGACAACCGACCATACGCGTTTACCTGTTTGTAGAGCACATGAGGTGTTGGACTGCCGGAAATTTGCCGGCCGTCGCCACAATTGAGCCATCCGAGCAGCCGAAGACGTGAAGGTGAACCTTGGACCACATAGGTTCGAGAATCGCCGCACCCGCCTACAGGTAACTGGCGATCACGCGGATGATGACGCATAAAGTCCAATGACGGGATATCGGTTGATGCGGCTGCGCGCTATACCTTGGAAAGAAAATCCTGATACGCGAGCTTGCCGCGCGGATAGGTAAGCTGGCTGTGGCTCAACCCCAGCGCTACGCACATCTCGGCAAAGCGGATCGAGATCGCCTTGGTGTTGAATACCTGCACGTTCGTCATCTTCTGAACTTCCGCTGGATCTACGACATAAGGAATGAGCGCCCCGCCCAACGGCAGAACTCCCTGCGCTCCGGTTTCATCGACCAGCGCGCGAACCAGACCGGCGGTTTTCTCGGTGATCTCCCGGCGGCGTTGCTTGAGGCCCGGACCGTACACACCGAGAGTCTTGATACCTGTGACAAAGCCGTCCATGCCCATCGTGCGCAGCAGGCGCCAGGTGTAAGGAATGTGGGACGCAAGCGGCACGATGATCCCGATGCGATCGACGAGGGTGGCCACGGCGTGGATGGTCGTGCGAAATGGACCGATGACGGGGATGGAAACGCACAGCCGGGCGCCGTCGACGCCGGGATCAAAGGTGTTGCTCTGAATCACCGCATCGTAGCCGTTTTCCGCGGCCCAGACAATCTTGCGGATGATCGCAGGGGCTTCCATGATGTGATCGAGGCCATTGAGCATCATCTGGTCGCCCAGCACCTGCTCGACCCTCGAGCCCTCGAAATCGTCAGGAAAGCTCACCTCCACCCGAGTGCCGGGAGAAGCATAGCTGTTCAAGAGCTTCTCTATCTCTGCGACGTCATAAATGGCTTTAGGCGCTTTATTCAAAAACATAATTTTCATGATCTGTTCCTTTCTTTCTCATTGGCGTTGTTCCGCTTTCATGGATAACATGAGCACGACCTGGAGCGTCTCTCGTATCTGCGCTTTAAAGTCGACTATCGATCGCTGCGGCGCCGCAACACCCAAAGAAACGCTCGGAGCCTTAAGTTTAGGAACATACCCGATCCTGAGCCCAAGAAAAAGTGAATTCTGGCCCCGCGAAAAGAGGAGATTTGGGACGTCCTTTCCTAGCTGGAATAACTCCCGTTGTAAGCAGCAAAAGTTTCCCTCCGAGCTGCCGCAGCTTTGTCCCCAAGCCGGGTAGAGCCGCCCTTCTCCATGGCCCCCTCCGGTTTGTGGCACCTCTTGGGGGGACTTTTAAGGTCACTCATGAAAAGCTTGTCAAGTGGGTCAAACTCCAGACCCACCTCTTTTGGTTGGGGCCGGGTTGAATCTTCAACGGTTAACGCCCTCCACTTTCGACTAGAGCCTCCCGGGTCTTTTTGGACCAAATCCGCCAAACGATCAGTCACTCATCCGTGTTCTTCGGCATTATAAATTCGACTCTGGTCTCCCTAATCAGACTTTCGGATCTCAGCCCTCTGCTGAGGCTGTTTCCCCTTTCATTACGCCCTGAGAATCTTCGGCCCTTAAGTTACAATTTTCCTCTCTTGACCTCTGCCCCGGGCGTGCGAAAATAAGGACGTGACCCCGCGTCGCGCACACGATACAGAGACTCTTCTGCAACTGGCCTGCCACACCTGAAGCCGAAAGGGGGCAAACCATGCGGTGGATAAAATCCGTGATCTTACTTGGGCTGCTTGCCGTTTCATCGGCAGGCTGCGTCATCTATCCTCTCCCCTTCGACGGCTACTACTATCCTCCACCCGGGGCCTACTACTACGGCCCCTACTCTGACCCTGGTTACTCTTACCGCTATCGCTCCTATGACAGGTATCCTGAACCTCGGTATTCTCGTTATCATGACTATGGACCGAGATATTATGGTTATGAAGGTCGGCGCTACCGTCACTGGCGTTACTACGACTAGTCAATAGAAGCTGAGGTGGGGGAGTATCCTCAGCCGTGTGCAAGGGCACTGGGGTCACGCCTTTTGCATGTTGACAATCTTTGAGGACGACCAGCGGAAGAGTCTCCGGTCGCGAGTGCCTAAACGTTTCGTGAATAACTCACGTCGGCGCTAACGGCGCTGATTTGGGCGCGGGGGCGTTGCCGGATGGCGGGCGGCGAGGGTTCGTTCCCAACGCACTCAATGAAGGTCCCTGCACGTTCCACAAGGATGGGTATAGTTAAGGCGAGTGAAAACAACAGACACTTGCCACGTTTTCACAATTGCGAAAACATGATAAGGATCGCTGCCATCGAGGAGGTGAGCTATCGGCACTCGCGCCTGTGCCGCATCCTGGGCAACCCAGCGGTTAGCGATCCGACTTGCGAACTTCGATTTGACCGTCGCGTATCCGGACCTTCAAAATAGGCTGTGCATGCACCGATGGCCCTTCGATCACACGGCCGTCTTCCAGTGAGAAACACGACCCATGCCAGGGGCATCTTACCGAAGTGTCTTCCAACTTTCCTTCGGAAAGGGGTCCGCCCAGATGCGAACATGTCTCAGCGATGGCGTAAATGCGCTGGCCCCTGCGCACGAGCAGGACCGGCATGCCATTCGCGTCCACGCGCCGTAACTGATTCTCAAGCAGCTTGGCCTCGGGCAGGACCGGAACGAAATCCTCCGGCGGGGAATGGTCGGCGGTATGGTCGACGCCGAGTTTCTTCTCGTATACCAGATGTCCCCCCAGATAGGCCGCGACGCCCGAAACGATCAAACCAAGCAAGGCAAGTTGCCGCCCGGCTCGTCTGGAGTGACTGCGCCGAAGACACAGCGATGCGACATAGCAGGCCGTAGCCGTCGCGTTGAGTAGCGCGTGCGTGAGCCCGATGCGGCGAGGTTCGCCGCCGCCGATCTTGGACCAGTCGGCCAATCCGGTAATCGCCGTCCCTGCGGCGCCGACCAGACCCGCTGTGATCACTGCATCCGCTCCTCTACCCATGGCTCTGCTTCCGGTCTTCGCCTCAAGGGCATCGAGAATGGCAGCCGCAGTCCAGCAGCCGATGGGCACATCCGTTAGTACCACGTGGAAAGGATGTCCCAACCACGTTCCATGCAAAATATTCGCAACCTTAGGTCCGACAGCACCATCAGTCCCAAGTGCGGCCGCGATCGTTGGCTGCAACCACTCTGCTATCGGTTCCAACCAGTCCTGCTTCTTGATCGCTTCGACAAGGAAGTTGATTGTCATGATACCCTCCCTACTGAATCAGAATATTCCTCGAATCGCAGAAGGAAAGAGAACATCTCACTTTTTTGCTAGCCGGCCATTAGCCAGGTTGCGGATGCCCAACGGGATGGTCTCCGACCCAACGCTGGTGTGGTAAATGAAGACTGACAGAGCGCGGCGATTGGGCACATATTCTCCGCACATTGAGCGGTGAATAGTATTGATTATGCGGTGATTGGCTGTTATATTCTCCGCATAAGGTGCGGAGAATGAGGCGCTACATTCATGAATTGCCGGATTGGCCGGATTTCCGGTGGGATCAAAAAAAGCTTGCGGCAGCGTTGACGGCGTTGCGTCACCGCCAGGGACGCGTGGTCGGCCGCATGGAGTCGTTAGGCTTTTCCTTGCGGGCGGAAGCCACGCTGCGAACCCTCACTCTGGATGTTGTTAAATCTTCCGAAATAGAAGGCGAGATTTTGGACTATGATCAGGTACGGTCCTCTATTGCCCGGCGCCTTGGTATGGGTATTGGCGGACTGGCGCCTGCTGATCGGCGTGTCGAAGGCGTGGTCGAAATGATGCTGGATGCCACTCAGAATTACAGCGCGCCGCTCACCGCCGAACGGCTATTCGGCTGGCATGCTTCGCTGTTCCCGACAGGCTACAATGGCATGAGCAAGATCGCCATTGGCCGGTGGCGTGATGATTCCAGGGGACCGATGCAGGTTGTGTCCGGCGCCTTTGGACGGGAGCGTGTTCATTTTGAAGCGCCGGCGGCAAAACGCCTCAAGAAAGAAATGGCCGCGTTTCTAAAATGGTTCGATGGAACAGATCAAACGGATCTGGTCCTGCGGGCGGGGCTCGCTCATTTGTGGTTTGTCACGATTCATCCATTCGACGACGGCAATGGTCGCATCGCGCGCGCGATCTCAGATTGGATTCTGGCTAAATCGGAAAACAGCCCGCAGCGTTTTTACAGCATGTCGGCGCAGATCCGTTTAGAGCGAGATGTGTATTACGACATCCTGGAACAGACGCAAAAAGCCACTCTCGATATTACGGCGTGGTTGGCGTGGTTCCTCGGATGTCTGGACCGCGCCCTTGCTGCAACCGAGACGACTCTCGCTTCCGTCCTCCGCAAAGCACGATTCTGGGACAGGCATCGCGGCACACCAATAAACGACCGGCAGCGTCTGATGCTGAACAAAATGTTGGATGGTCTTGAAGGAAAACTCACTTCATCGAAATGGGCAAAGTTGACCAAGTGCTCTCAGGATACGGCTCACCGTGACATTCAGGACCTGATCGAGCACGGTATCCTCAGAAAAGATCTAGCGGGTGGTCGAAGCACCAGTTACTCCCTGCGAGAAAGCAACGAATAACGGCGAACTGGTGCTGTGTGATGCCTTCCAGGGCAAGGCG
>JACQUW010000285.1 GCA_016210115.1 Deltaproteobacteria bacterium
CCGCAATATAATTCTTATAAACTTCCGCCATGCTAACCTCCTTGACCCCGGCGAAAATCGTCTATTACATTTTAGATGCCATCCCTCTCAAAGACAACATAAGCCTTTTTAAAATGACTTGTAGTCGGAGGACGCGAACGATAAAATAGCGTCCACAGGGGTATCCATGGCACAGACCGTTGTCGAGATTTCCGGCCACATTATCGACTCCCTCATCCTTCCCAAGGTCCTGGATATGATTGTCGGTCTGGGCGCAGAATTCGACATCCTGGAGATCAAAATCGGCCATCGCCGAACGGATCCCAGTTATGCGCGCATCCTCATCGAGGCTCCAACTCAAGAACTCCTCGAGCTAGTGCTCGCTAGAATCAAGGAGCACGGCGCGTTGGCCCTTGATGAGATCGAGGAGTCTGTCGAGTTCGAACCGGCGCCCGCAGACGGAATTTTCCCTGACGGCTTCTATTCGACAACCAACCTGCTTACTTTGGTTCGGTTTAAAGACCGGTGGCTGGAGGTCGAGCCGCCTGAGATGGATTGCGGCATCCGGCTGGACGGCGAGACTATGCGGGCGGAGACGATTCCCATCCACAAGGTCAAACAGGGAGACCTGATCGTCGTCGGTCATAGAGGCATCAAGATTATCCCTCCCGAGCGGCGCGTGCCGCGTGGGGCGTTTGAGTTTATGACCAGCCTGGTCTCCACCGAACAACCGAAAGGGCTGCTGATCCAGGAAATTGCCGAGTCCATGAAAAGCGTGCGCCTCCAGGGAGGAAAAATTCTCGTCGTGGCAGGGCCAGGCCTCGTGCACACCGGCGCTTCCCCTTTCTTGGTCGAGATGATCGAGAAGGACTATGTTCAAATCCTCTTTGCCGGGAATGGATTGGCGGTGCATGACGTCGAGGCCGCCCTTTATGGAACATCCCTGGGGGTCTATCTGGACCGGAAGATCCGCGCCAGCGAAGGTCACGAACACCACCTCCGGGCAATCAATCAGATCAGAAAGGCGGGCGGAATCAGGCAAGCCGTAGAATTGGGATGGCTCACCAAAGGGATATTCTATAGCTGCGTTAAAAAAGGAGTTGATTTCGTCCTTGCCGGCTCCATCCGTGACGATGGGCCGCTTCCCGATGTCATTACGGATACTCTAAAGGCACAGGAGATTATGCGCGAAGAAGTGCGGGGAGTTGGCCTCGCTTTGATGATCGCAACAACCCTGCATGCTATCGCCACGGGGAATCTTCTTCCGGCTTCCGTGAAAACGGTTTGCGTTGACATCAACCCTGCCGTCGTCACAAAACTGACCGATCGCGGCACCTTTCAGGCGCTGGGACTGGTCACGGACGTCGAGCCATTTTTGAGAGAGCTGTGTCAGTACTTATGAACGGTGCCGATTCCCCGATGGCGATTACAAGTTTTGAACCTTGCATTTTAAGCCTTGCGAGCTCCTAAGAAAGGGCCCTCATCGTGCTTCGACAATCTCAGGCCGACAGGCGGTCACTCCGAGGTAAACGGAAGCATGACTGTGCTTTATGATCATGCGGTTGCTCATGTGTCCACCCGTTTATTACGGCATCGAATATGAGATCAACCCATGGATGAGCCGCGCGCATCAGATTGACCACCGCTTAGCTCAAGAGCAATGGAGACGACTGTACCGCCTCCTCCAGGATGATCTGGAGTTTGAGATCAGCCTGGCCGAGCCACGGCCCGGCTTGCCCGACATGGTTTTTACCGCCAACGCCGGCGTGGTTTGGGACAACCAATTCATCGCCAGCAATTTCCGTCATGAGGTCAGGCGCGGAGAGGTTCCGGCTTTTGAGAACTGGTTCCGAGTGAGGGGCTACGAAGTCTGCTATCTGCCCAACGACCACTTCTTCGAAGGCGAGGGAGACCTCCTCCTGTGCGGCGATCTCTTGTTCGCCGGCTATCATATCCGCTCTGACATTCTGTCGCACCAGAAAGTTGCCGAGATCCTGGAGCGCGAGGTCCTATCGCTCGAGCTCGCCAGTGACTGGTTCTATCACCTGGATACCTGTTTCTGTCCTCTGGACAAGGCGCGGGCGATTTTTTATCCGCCAGCTTTTGATGCTTATGCGCTTAAGGTGTTGGAGAACCACATCGAAACGCTTTTACCGGTCACGGAGGCGGAGGCCAGACGATTTGCCTGCAACGCGATTGTTGCAAATCAGAAGGTCGTGATGAACGACGGTTGTACGGAAATTCGTGCAAGGCTCGAGTCGCTGGGATTTACCGTCTACGAAACCCCGCTGAGCGAGTTCATCAAGGCTGGTGGAAGCGCGAAGTGCCTTGTCCTGAAGGTCCCTCATAACCAGGAACCCCATTGAACTCCTCCCTTCCCGCCTGCTGTCGGGAATTATCTCCTTGAATTTTCCCGGAGGGCTAAAGTAAGTTAGGCGCTGGAAAGGCGATCCCGGACTCGCCCTGCAACTCTGAGAATGAATCACCAAGATCCTTCTGAACTGACAAATCCAGGGCCGCGCGGTTATTGGCTCGGTAAAGCTATACCGCACTCCGTCACACTTGTGTTTCTCTCGGTCATTTTCCTGGCCTACTTCTTTCTGGCTCACGACTTTCGCAGAACCATGAATTGGGAAGACGTGTTGTTTGAGGGAGCGCTTCTATTAATGGTTCTTTCGTGGAGTTTAACCTTGTTGCCCCATTGGAAGACCTCTCCGCTGCTCAGTTTGGGCATCCTCCTTTTTCTGGGCGGAAACTTTGCCGATCTCCTTGACGAATTTGTGAAGCTTCCACGCTGGATGCTAGGCTACCTCGAAAACGGCCTGTTGACGATCGGCGCGGGTTTGGCATAGCGAGGGATACGGAATGGCTTGTTCGTCTTTTGCGTTTGACACGGTTATCGTTTTGTGGGTTAAGTCGAATTAATTTTTCAAATTTCTTTGATGTGTTAGGAGGTTGGGTATGGGAATTCGTTATCTGACCACTGTGATGGGCGCCTGGTTTGTGCTCAGCGCTTCCGCCTGGGCCCAGGAGCCGTTTTACAAGGACAAGACGGTCCGGATAATCGTCGGGTTTTCTGCCGGCGGCGGTTTTGACACCTACTCGCGGGTGATTGCCCGCCATATCGGCAGGCACATTCCCGGCAGCCCGTCAGTTATAGTGGAAAATATGACCGGCGCCGGCAGCCTGATCGCCGCCAATCACGTTTACAGAGTTGCCAAGCCGGATGGACTCACGATCGGCCACTTCATCGGCGGACTTTTTCTCGGGCAGGTGCTGGGCCAAAAGGGGATCGAGTTCGATGCGCGGAAATTTGAATATATCGGCGCTCCGGTCAAGGACCACGTCGTCTGCGCTTTAACCAAGGCCAGCGGTATTACGGGTATCGACAAATGGATGGCTGCCAGGACACCTGTCAAAATGGGAGGCATAGCCCCGGGGAACTCCACGCCCGATAACGCCACCAGAGTTTTGAGGACGGCGCTAGGCCTTCCTACGCAGATCGTCACCGGCTACAAAGGAACCGCTGATATTCGATTGGCTGCCGAGGGAGGCGAACTCGCCGGCGGCTGCTGGGGATGGGACTCTATCTCCGCGACCTGGCGCAAAGGCCTCGACGCCAATGAAGTCGTTGTCGTGATTCAGGCGTCGTCCAAAGCTCACCCAGAGCTCCCCAAGGTCCCGCTCGCCATCAATCTCGCCAAAACCGAAGAGGCGCGACAGTTGCTCGAAACTGCGGTCCATGGCGACAGTGAGATTGTTCGTACTTACACTCTGCCCCCAGGCACGCCAAAAGAGCGCGTGCAGATCCTGCGCAGGGCTTTTCAAGAGACCTTAAAGGACAAAGAGTTCTTGGCTGACGCGAAGAAGTCGAAGCTCGGGGTCGACCCGGTCAGCAGCGACGAGATCGAGAAAATCATTAAGAGCCTCTTTAAACTTCCTCCCGGCCTGGTCGCCAAGTTGAAGGACGTTCTCTACAATTAGGTTCGTCGCGCGAGCAACCGAGTACCGGTCTCCCCAGAATCGTTTCGTGACATGAGGGCCGCCCATGTTTGACTTGCTCAACGCTTTTGCCTCGGGCTTCTATCAGGTTTTTACCTGGTCTACCTTCAGCCTGATGCTCATCGGCATAGCTGTTGGTTTTGTGGTGGGGATTCTTCCAGGTTTGGGGGGTCCAACTACCCTGGCTCTTATGCTTCCTTTTATCTTCCAGATGAAGGCGGTTGAAGCGTTCGCCTTTCTGCTGGGGATGGCCTCCGTAACCGCTACAACTGGCGACATTACTTCTATTCTGTTCGGGGTCCCGGGTGAGCCGACGACAGCCTCAACCATCGTTGACGGTCACCCCATGGCCAAGAAAGGCGAAGCAGGACGCGCGCTGGGCGCGGCGTTGATGAGTTCTCTTGTGGGTGCCGTTTTTGGCGCCTTGTGCCTGGCCATCGCGGTGCCCATTGTGCGCCCATTGGTTCTTACCTTCGGATCTCCGGAATTTTTTATGATCGCTCTCCTGGGCGTGAGTTTTGTCGCTTCTCTGAGCGGCGGAAACCTGCTGAAAGGTCTCATCGCTGGAGGGTTAGGCTTTGTTCTGGCAACGATCGGGCTCGATCCAATCTCAGGAATCCAACGCTATACCTTTGGCCAACTCTTCTTGTGGGACGGTATAGGTCTGGTCCCTGTAACCGTGGGACTTTTCGCGATCCCGGAAGTCATCGATCTTGCTGTTCAGGGCGGCAGCATTTCAAAAGAGAAAATCGCGAAGCTGGGTGGAGTCTGGGAAGGCGTAAAGGATACTTTCCGCCACTGGTGGCTGGTCATCCGCTGCAGCGCGCTGGGCGCCTACATCGGCATAATTCCGGGGATGGGGGGCGGTGTCAGTCAGTGGATCGCCTATGCCCATGCGGTTCAGAGTTCCCCGAACAAGGAGCGCTTCGGCAAGGGCGCCGTAGAAGGAGTGTTAGGTCCAGGCGCAGCCAACAATTCAACCCTGGGGGGCTCTTTTATCCCCACCGTCGCCTTCGGCGTTCCCGGAAGTGTGATTATGGCAATACTTCTGGGAGCGTTTATTATTCAGGGAATCGTGCCCGGCCCTGATATGCTTCTTCCTCCCCCCAAAGGCAAGCTCGACCTCACCTTCTCTTTTGTGTGGATCATCGCGGTTTCTAACCTTATCACCGTGGGTATCTGTTTCCTGTTTTTGCAACCGTTAGCCAAGGTCACTCAGATTCGCTCTACGCTGCTCATGCCCTTTTTGCTAGTGCTAATTTATCTCGGGGCCTTCGCGGAGAAGAACGCCTTCGAGGACATTGTCATCGTGCTCGTCTTTGGAGCCTTGGGATGGATTATGGTCCAGTTGGATTGGCAGAGACCGCCTTTGCTTTTGGGCCTCGTCCTAGGGCCGCTTATGGAAAACCGGCTGTTTCTCTCCACGGATAACTATGGCACGGCGTGGCTCTGGCGCCCCGGTGTTCTCATCCTGTTTGCCCTGACCCTCTTTGGCATCTTTTACCCAGTCCTGAAGCAAAGATTGCGGCGTAAAAAAGAGATCGCCATCCAACCCATGGCGCCTGTTGTGGTCAGCAAGGAAGAGCAAGGAGCGGTCCGGGTATGGGACATAGTCTCCACTCTCTTTGTTATCCTTGGTTTAACCTGGGTTCTGTGGGAGAGCAGGAAGTTTGGTTATCGCGCCGGTCTTTTCCCTTGGGCCATTGGCTTTCCAGTCTTAGCCCTCACAATCGCACAACTCATTTTAGAACTTTCGGGTAGAGCCCAGAGAACCTTCATTGAAGGTTCGGAGGCTGGGGCGGACTTGCCGAAGGAAGTGGTTTATCAGCGTACGCTCAATATCTCTGTCTGGATCGTAGGTTTTTTGGTAGCGATATGGCTTCTCGGCTTCACCGTGGCGGTGCCGCTGACGACTCTAGTCTATCTGAAGATCGCCAGCCGGGAGAAATGGTTTCTTGCGATCCTTCTAACTCTCATAGGCTGGGCCTTCTTCTATGGCGTGTTCGAGTATATGCTCCATGTCCCCTTTCCGGAACCCGTTCTCAACATCCCCTTTCCAAAGGGACTGTTCATTCTTGGGTTCTGGTCGTAATCATTTCCCTCGATCCTTTTGAAACCGGAGCGCGCGCCACACTCGTTCCGGTGTCATCGGGAGATCATAGAGTCTCACACCCACCGCATTATAGACCGCATTACCAATGGCGGGAGCTACGGGAAGCAGCCCTCCCTCTCCCATACCTTTTGAGCCGAAAGGACCCGGACCATTTTGGTTCTCCAACAGTATAGTCTCGAACTCCACGGGCTGGTCGTCGAAGTAAGGCAGGCGGTAGTCCACGAGATTTGGATTTAACAACTGGCCATCCTTGTAGACCATTTCCTCCAAAAGAGAATGGCCGACCGCAAACATCACAGCTCCCTCGTCCTGGCCCACGCACTGCACGGGATGGATGGCCTTACCCACATCCGCGACTGATACGTATTTATGAAGTTTGATTTCCCCCGTTTCCAGATCCACTTCCACCTCCGCCGCTCCCCAACTGGTTTCCCAAAACGTCGTTGGGGAGCCTAAGACCGCCTTTTTGCTCTTTTTGTCCTTATAGGTGCCTCGGCCAATCATCTCCCCTGCCCTGGCCTCAAAACGTCTGGTTATGACTTCTTCGTAGGAGATCGCCCGACCATCCCCGCTTACAATCTTTCCATCCTGAAAAACAGCGTGATCGAGCCCGCCATTCCAGAGCCTGCCGGCTTCCCGCAAAAGCTGCCGTTTTAAATCTTGAGCTGCTCTCTGAACTGCCAGCCCCATGACGACCATCGAGCTGCTGGCGTTTGTCGAACAATCAAAAGGCGTCACGTCCGTGTCCAGTTGAGCGACAGTAATCCTGTCCAATGTCAACGCCAGTTCCTCCGCCACCACCTGACTCAGCGCCGTAAGCGCGCCCTGCCCGACTTCCACCGTTCCGGTCAGGAGGACGATACTGCCGTCGAAATTCATCTTAACGGCAGCGGACGCGACCTTGTAGGTTCCTCCGCCGTCCTTCATACAACAGCTCAGCCCCTTCCCCCGATTGGGCTTGCTTTTCTCGTTCCAGCCGATAGCCTGCGCGGCGCGAATTAATCCCTCTTTAAGATCGCAGTCCACCGGAGTATCCCCGGCAGTATACAGCTCGCCTTTTTTCAACAGGTTCTTGAGACGGAATTCCAGAGGGTCAATCCCGAGTCTATGGGCCATAATATCCATCTGGGATTCGTACGCCCAGGTTACCTGAAGCGTCCCGAAACCGCGGAAGGCGCCTGCGGGTACCGTATTTGTGTAGATCGTGTAGGCATCGGTCTTTACATGAGGTATCCGGTAAGGGCCAACCGCCCGGTAACCTGCTTTTTGAGTCACGCGCGGGCCCGCATCCGCATAGCCCCCGGTGTCCATCTGTATCCCGCACTCTCTGGCGACGAGCCGGCCATCACGGCTGACTCCCGTTTTTACGCGGTACCGGGCTGGATGGCGCGTAACGGTCTTGAAGCTTTCCTCTATCGAGAGCGCCAGCCGCACCGGACGACGCGCTCTCCACGACAGAACCGCCGCCAGCGGCTCCGCTTTGACCGAAAGCTTGCCGCCATAGCCGCCGCCCACATAAGGGACAATGACGCGCACCTTGTTGAGAGGAACGTGAAAAATCTCCGCGACATGCTCCTGAAGCGCGAATGGATCCTGTGTGCCGACCCAGAGAGTAATCCTGTCCCCTTTTACCTGAGCGACCGTCGCATGGGCCTCCATCGAGTAATGCTGCACGCGGGGAAACGTAAAGGTGTCTTCAAAAACATGCGCCGCCTTCTTGAAGCCGGCATTGACATCTCCGCGGGAATATCCGAAATGGTAGCAGACGTTGGTGCCTCGAAACTCATCGGGGATCTCGTAATGGTATCCATGCATCTCGCCTCCCGTGGACGAGACCTCATGGACCAGAGGCGCGCCGGGCGCCAAAGCCTCATCGATGTTTGTCACTGACGGAAGCTCGTCGTACTCGACTCTGATCAGCTCAAGCGCTTCCGCTGCGGTGGATTCGTCTTCCGCCGCAATTGCAGCTACAGGGTCGCCGACGTAGCGGACCTTATCGATGGCAACCACAGATTGATCCTTGTAAGTCGCTCCAAAAAATCCCAGACCGCTGAGATCCTCCCGGGTAATAATGGTAATGACGCCGGGGAGTCTCGCCGCCTTATGAACGTCGATTTCAATCACCCTCGCGTGAGGGAAGGGGCTCCTCAAAACTTTTCCATGGGCCATCCCGGGAAGTTCAACATCAACCGTATACAGGGCCTTCCCGGTAACCTTTTCCTCGCCATCCAATCGCACCGGCGCGCGCCCGATGATTTTTAGCGCTTCCGATTCTTTCATCATTGTAGCCTGCCAGCGATGTTTTTCAGGTGTTGGCTGTTTCCCTTCTTTGACCCAGCGACTGTTTCACTGTCATTTCTAGCACAGGTGCAAGAGCCAAACCAAGGACTCTCAGCGCCGAATGGCCAACGGACAGAGCCGGGACCAAAGCGAATCTTAATGTTCAGCGAAAAGCCAGAAGAAACATGAGATGCTTATTGATGTAGAGGTAATACTCAGAAGCTAGTAGGGATTGTATTTGCTTTTGACCCATTCCAGCGCCTGTTCTTTCGTAACGATCTCCCCTTCCAGTTGCGCCTCCTCAATTTCTCCGAGTATGATTTTGAAAAGCGGCCCGGGGGTAAAACCCAGAGCAATCAAGTCCCGTCCGGTGAGGAGCGGTTCCGGATGAATCTCCTCCTGCCTTAGTTCGGCCAACTTCCGCCTGCAAAACTTGTAGTATTGAAGATCACCGCTGGCCGAAAGCGCGTCAATCCGCGTCAGTTCCAGAAGCTCCTCGATTCCAGGCTCGCCCAAAAAACGCTTTAGCGTGCTGACACGCATCTTGGGAGCCTGGGTATGGCGCAGATGATTTTTTACCAGATAGGCGACTCTTTCCCAAACCGCCCGGCTTCTTTTCAGCCGCTTGAGAATTGCGATCGCCATATCCCCGCCCTTATCGGTATGGCCGTAAAAGGTAATGCGCGACTCTTCCTTGTTGATGCAGATCGGCTTGGCAATGTCATGGAGGAGACAACCGTAGGCGAGAGTCTCCGTCGTCGGCTTCTGGAGATGGCCAAGCGCCAGCAGCGTGTGCGTGAACACATCGCCTTCGGGATGAAAATCAGGGCTCTGCTCCACGCCTTTCAGCGATTCAACCTCCGGAATGATGAAGCGCAGCAGCGTGGTCCCATCCAGAATCTCAAACCCTCTTCGGGCCTGTCCTTCAGTAAGGATTCGAGTTATTTCTTCTCCGATTCTTTCCCATGAGATCTGGGTGATCGCCTTTGCCTGCTGCTGGATAGCCGCGTAGGTGCGCTCTTCGATCTCAAACCCCAAACTCGCGGCCAACCTAACCGCGCGGACCATGCGCAGCCGATCTTCTGCGAAGCGCTCGGCCGGCTCGCCTATGGCCCGAATCGATTTGCGCTTTAAATCTTCCGCCCCCTCCACAAGATCAATTACCCGATCTTCGACCGGATCATAAACCATGCCATTGATCGTAAAGTCACGGCGAAGGATATCTTCGTTCAGGCTGGCAAAGCGGACATGACTGGGATGGCGCCCGTCCAGATACGGGCCATCATAGCGAAAAGTGGCGACCTCAAAAGGCTCGCCATCCACCATGACCAGGACCACACCGAATTGAGCGCCTACGGGTAGGGAATGCGGAAAGATCTTCTGTATGGCGTCGGGACGCGCGCTGGTGGTGATGTCGTAGTCTTCCGGGTCTTTTCCCAGTAAGTAGTCCCGAACACAGCCTCCCGCCAAGTAGGTTTCGTAACCCTCTTCGCGCAGGCGTTTGATAACCCAAAGCGCCTTTTCTTTCAGCGACATAAAACAACTCGATCCGGCTTTTGAACCGGGAAGAAAAGGAAGATTCGTTCAACCGCTACTGGACGGCATCGGTTGGAAAGGAGATAAAAGTCCGGATTTTTCCCTGCAGCTCTTGGAAGGTAAAAGGCTTCACGATGTAATCGTTACACCCGGCTTCGATACACGACTTCAGATCAGCCTCCCTAAAAAGCGCCGTCGCGGCCACTATCGGGATGTTCCGGGTTTCCGGATTGGAGCGCAACTGACGCGTTACCTCGCGGCCATCCATACCGGGCATCATAATATCCAGCAGAATCAGACTGGGTTTCTCCTGAACAGCCTTCTCCAGCCCTTCCTGACCCTGCGCCGCCGGTATGCCCAGAAATCCCATCAGCTCCATTTGCCAGACGAGCAGTTCCCGCATATCGGCATGATCCTCCACAACGAGCACCTTTTTCATGGAACGGACCTTTCCTTACAGCTGACCTCTTATGGATAATTCGGAACGGCGCACCTGCCTGGTGACCCGCCAAAGATAATGGATACTCCGGTGACTGTCAACCGATTTACGCGGTAAAACACAACGTCGTCTGCTGTCTCGGAATGAAAGATCAAATCCCCGTTCTGCACGATTTCTGCCGCTCAATTGGAATTGAGGAGAGGGGTGCAGCGAGAACCCGACCTCATCGATTTCGCCTGAGTCAGTGAGACTGCCTGAGCCAGTCGCGCGCATCAAAGGATTTTCCGGTGATCCCATGAGACGCGGCCGAAGCAAGGTAGAGAAACACTTCGGTGATTTCCTCCGGGCTCGGCAGAGTCCCGGGATCTTCCTCCGGATAAGCCTCCGCGCGCATCGATGTTCTGGTGCCTCCCGGATTGACGGCATTGGCCCGAATACCCCATTCTTTCACCTCCTCGGCAACGACCTGAGTGAGTCCCTCGACGCCGAATTTCGACGCCGCATAGGCTCCCCATCTGGCTTTGCCGATGCGACCCACTCCGGAGGAGATGTTGATAATCGATCCCTCCCTTTGAGACATCATCATTTTCAAGACTTCTTTAGTCACAAGAAATATTCCCGTGAGGTTAATCCTCAGGACCTCTTCCCAGGATGGTAACGGGTAATTCACGATCGGCTCCCGTGGACCGAGTATGCTCGCGTTGTTCACCAGAATATGCACCGTCCCGTAGACCCGGCGTACCCGCTCGGTCAAACGTGTAACATCCTCAACCCTGCTGACATCAGCCGCGCCCCAGGCGACCTCCCCACCCAGCGCCCGGATCTGGCCGGCGGCGAGGTCCAGGTCCCGCTCTTTGCGGCCGCAGATAAATACCCGTCCACCCTCTCGCGCGTAAGCGAGCGCGATCGCTTTGCCGATACCGCGGCTTCCTCCGGTGATCAAAGCGACCTTGCCGGCCAATCTTTTACCGTCGCGGCTTGCCATTTGTTTATAGGTATACCATAGTCAAAAATTCGATGGCCGCAAAGAGCTACCATAGGCTTTTGATTTTTGTCTCACTGGTTCTCCTGGCAACTGCCGTTTTCAGTCCCTGGCTGGCGGCCCTGTGGGAGTACGTCATAGACCGGCATCCAGAATGGCAGGAATACCGCTATCCGTTCTCGCGGATCTTTGATCGCTTCTTTATGATCTCGGGAATAATCCTTTTTTTTGCCTTCAGGCGTCGCCTCGGGATCGAATCTCTCCGTCACTACGGCCTTGGACCATTCAGGCAGGGTTACCCGGATTTCGTTCGGGGTTTCCTTCTGGCTCTTGGATCTCTGGTCGCCCTGGCGCTTCTGATGACCCTGGCGAATATTTTTACGCCTTATCTCCGTCTCTCCGCGGCAGTTTCTCTCGAGCGAATCTTGAAGGCTCTACTTGCTGCGATAACAGTCGGGTTTTTGGAGGAATTTTTTTTTCGCGGAATGATATTTAAAGGCCTGCGTGAAGACTGGCATCTGCCGGGAGCGCTGATCGTGACCAACGTCTTTTATTCAGCGATCCATTTTGTGCGACCGTTCGAGAAGAAGCCCCTTTCCGGCATTGAGCCATGGGCGGGACTGCATTATCTCATACATTCTTTTGAACCTTTTTTGGATTTGTCGGCGGTCCTTCCAGGTATTTTTGGTCTGTTCCTGATCGGCGCGGTTCTGAGCTACGCTTTTTTGCGCACGGGCTCTCTTTATCTCTCAATCGGCCTCCACGCAGGCTGGGTGTTCGGTCTCAAGTCCCTGCGCGTTTTCGGCGATTACCGGCGCGCGGAACTGGGCTGGTTATTCGGCTTTTCGGAACCCAAGCTCGTCAGTGGCGTTGCGGGATGGGCGGGCATCCTTCTCGTGGGGCTTTTCGTTCACGCGGTCACACGTGGCCGAAGGGGCTTTCGGACCGAGCGAGACAAAACCGCTCAGGCCTCCCCTACGATCACGCAATGATCGGCGTGGACCAGGGCGAACACCTTTGTTCCGGGATCGTGGCGTTGCGAGGCAGGGGTCACGACCCGCAGGCTCACCGGTTCATTCGACAACTCCACGGTGTAATCGATGGCATCACCGAAATAGATCCGGCGCGTCACGGTACCGGAAAAAACATTATAAGCCCCCTCGCTCGCCATGGAAGATTCAGGCGCCCCTCCGCTCAAGATAATGTTGTGAGGCCGGATACAAACCGAGACTCCAGCTCCCTTTCCTGTGCCATCCTGAGCCGCTACGCGTAGCTTTTGACCCGCGGCAAGAGACACTCTCCCACTTTCCTCCAGCCGGCCCGGAAGAATGTTCGTCTTCCCTACAAATTCGGCTACAAACCGCGTCTTGGGACGATCATACACTTCCTCGGGAGTCCCCACCTGAATAATTCTTCCTTGGTTCATGATTGCAATCCTGTCGGACGTTACCATGGCTTCCGCCTGGTCATGAGTGACGTAAATTGTGGTGATGCGGAACTCTTCGTGCAGCCGGCGTATTTCGAAGCGCATCTCCTCGCGCAGATTCGCGTCGAGATTGCTAAGGGGCTCGTCCAATAGCAGGATCTGAGGCTCCACAACCAGAGCCCGCGCCAGCGCCACCCGTTGCTGCTGGCCTCCCGAGAGCTCAGCCGGATACCGGCCCTCAAGAGTCTCGAGATGGACCAGACGGAGGAGCCTTTCCACTTTTTTTCCGATCTCTTCCCGCGAAAGCTTCTTTAGCTTCAATCCGTAGGCAACATTTTGAAAAACCGTCATGTGAGGCCAGACCGCGTAGCTCTGGAAAATCATCGACATGTTGCGCCGCTCCGGTGGCACCAGTACGTATTGTGAGGAGAGGACATTCTGATCAACCCGGATCTCGCCCTCTTCCGGCTGCAGAAAACCGGCAATAAGCCTCAGCGTGGTTGTTTTTCCGCAGCCCGACGGGCCAAGGAGCGAAACAAACTCCCCGTGATGGATTTCCAAATGAAGACCTTTGACCGCAGGCAGTTCGCCGAATTGCTTGGTCAGGCCTTTGAGTAAAACCGTTGCCAAAACTCACTCCCTCGCAGCAAGGATGTCTTTACCCGCAGCCCACTGGACGGCGAGCAGGACTAAGAACGACGCAACCAGCAGAAGAATCCCCAAAACCGAAATGACACCGATCTGTCCCTCCTCTTTGAGATCGAAGATGACCACGGAAACGACTTTGGACGCGGGCGTAAAGAGGAGGATCGAAGCGCTGAGCTCCCGAATGACGCCGATAAAGATAAAACACCAGGCCGCGATCAATCCCGACCTGGCGAGCGGCGCCGTCACATCCCTTAGCACCCGTAATCGGTCAGCCCCCAGGATTCGACTGGCATCTTCCAGTTCCGGATGGATCGTCTTGAATGTGGTTTCCGCCTGGGAAAAACCGATGGGCATCTCTTTTGTCAGATAGGCAACGAACAATATCCAAATCGTCCCATAAAGAACCAGCGGCGGCCTGGTATACGCTATGAACAATCCCACGGCCAAAACGATCCCTGGAATCACCAGAGGCGCAAGCGCAAAAAATTCCAGATACCGCGCCCCGTACACAAGCCGGCGATTGGTGACGTAAGCGATCAGCG
The DNA here is from genome assembly GCA_016210115.1 of Deltaproteobacteria bacterium. Taxonomy (GTDB): domain Bacteria; phylum Desulfobacterota; class Binatia; order UBA9968; family UBA9968; genus JACQUW01. Next base: position 13,948 of record JACQUW010000285.1, read on the forward strand.
CTGCTAATGCGGCGCCTACGGTGGCGGTTAAAATCCCCAATTTGAACGTGTTAAAGATTGCCTTTTGGGTGTCGCCGTACTGAAA
>JACQUW010000333.1 GCA_016210115.1 Deltaproteobacteria bacterium
AGCCAATGAGCGGAATTGTGGTGTTGGGAACTACCAATCGCATTGATTTGATTGACCCGGCTCTCCTTCAAGCCAGGCGCTTCGGTGCTCACAGCCTGGCGCCGTTGCCGGCTGAGATACAAAGAAGGCAGTTACTGAGCATACACCTCCGAGATGTGATCCTGGACAAAAAGTTAAGCCTCGAAAAATTGCTGCAAATGGTGTCTGCTAATACCGCAGGGTTCTCGGGAGCTGAGCTGGAGTCAATATGCCACCGGGCGAAGATGCAGGCTTTGCGAGGCGATAATTTTGAAAAGCCGACGCCTTTAACGTTGGAACATTTAAGTGAGGCCTTAACAAAGATCAAGCGATCCAGGATCACGCCTGATAATTGTTAGAGAGCAGGTTACATCCTATAGGTAGGTACCTGCGCTTTGCGCCAAGATCGCAGACCGAAATCGGGTCAACGGCATGGACGTCAACTCACGACATGCCTCGCTAAGGAGCGTCGAGCAAAGACTCTTGTCCTTGCCCAGCTAAACTTCCACTCACCCGGATTCTTTTGTCACTCTGGCGTACAGCAGATGTTACCCGGAGCTGGCCGCCTTCCGAAACAGCCTGTTTCTCCCGAAACCGATGATCCCAACCAGCCCGGAGCCAAGAAGCAGCATGGTGGAGGGCTCAGGGACAGTGGTGGAGGGGTCAGGGACAGGGCCACCAGCACCTAGGTATTCAACGATGCCCGTAGCTGCGAAGTCCACTGGAACGTCATTCCACAGGCCGGGCCAACTGTTCCAGTTCATCACAACCGCGTCCTCATTCCCACCAGAATTGTTCGGTTCCCCCCCCGCCCAGTTGGTATATGTAACGGGCTCGCCGCTTACCCAGACGAAGGTCCCTTCGGTTACAATGTCGTTGAGCCCCACCCAGTAATTGAAGAAGGGCGCGCCCCAGCCGTTGTCGAGCAACCACTGCTGCTCCGCGGCATCGTTGATGGTGACGAGATGACCGCCCAGCGCTACCGCTCCGGCCTCCGCATCGGCCCAGTTGTGAAGTCCGCCGGGAACTGTGTCGTACCAGTGGCCGGTGGCTGGGTTGTAGGCCGGCACTGCATAGGAGTACGCGGGCAGCCCCAAAAATAAAATCAAAGCTGCTAAAAGAATTCTTGCCATCCTCACTTCCTCCTTCCCTTCTTTTGCTTTTTACATGGTTGATTTTGAGACTTTTCTTCAAGGTGGGACAGACATGCGATTAGATTTTCTCATAACGCAACGAATCCAGCCAGGGGTTGGCGAGCTAAGCTTAGCGTGGCGGCGTTTGCGCGGCGCCCGTATGAGGGGTCTTCGCAGTGGGAATTGTCACCCGGTTCCGCTTCGGTTCGCCATTGTTGCCAAGAGAGCACCCAGGATGAAGGCAAGGAACGCGCCAACAGGGGTTCGATGCCATAATGTATTGATTTCTCGAGCTAGCCACATCGGTAAAATTGTAAAGCTTTCCGACGCTTAGTCCGGGCTTCAACCCGACTCGAAGGAGAAAAAGCAGAAATAACAATGACTTAGGAAAGATTTATTGCAGAAACAGGAATTGTTAACTTTTTTGACAATATCAGCTATTTACAAAAAGAGCAATAGAAAATCTCTTGGCACCAGACCCGGGAAAATGCCGTTACGGCAAGCAAGCGCGCTTACCGCGTCGCGGCCTCGGTATTCGTTTTGGGTTTTTCTCCGGTTTCGCCTCCTCCCGCGAAAGCTTTTAGGCCGGCAGCCAAGTCCCTCAGGCGCCGGCTGACCAGACCGTTTACCGTTCCTTCTTCTTCGGGTGTTCCGGCACGGGCTCTCGTCAGGAGCTCGATCCCTTCATCGATCGTGCAGATAGGATAGATATGAAAGTCTCCCTGGCGTACTGCCTCGATCACATCGGGACGCAAAATCAGATTGCGCCGGTTGGCCTCCGGGATCATCACACCTTGGTTGCGGGTGAGACCCTTCACGCGACACACGTCGAAGAAACCTTCAATTTTTTCGTTGACTCCGCCGATGGCCTGCACTTCTCCCCATTGGTTGACCGAGCCGGTCACCGCGATGTCCTGCCGCAGCGGAACGTTAGCCAGATGAGACAAAAGCGCGTAAAGCTCGGTGGAAGATGCGCTGTCGCCTTCGACCCCGGAGTAGGATTGCTCGAAGCAGATACTGGCTGAGATCGTGAGGGGCTTGTCCTGGCCATAGCGGTTACGCAAATACCCCGCAAGGATGAGAACCCCTTTGTCATGGATACTGCCACTCAACCGGGATTCCCGCTCAATGTTGATGATCCCTGCCTGGCCCATGGCGACGCTGGCCGTGACCCGTGAGGGCCGGCCGAAACCATAGCCGCCCAAGTCCAGAACCGATAGCCCGTTCACCTGCCCCACTTTTTTCCCGTGAATATCGATGAGGATTGTGCCTTTCGCGATCGACTCCCGGATCTCTTCCTCGATGCGGTTGGACCGGAAAATCCGGCTCTCGAGGGCCTTTTCCACATGGCGTGCGGAAACAACCTGCCCGCCGTCTTTACGGCTCCAGAAGCCGGCTTCACGCACCAGATCCGCTATTTCCGGATAAGAGGCCAAAATCTTCTCCCGGTCTCCGGCCTGGCGAGCGCCAAATTCGATGACGCGCTCCACCGCGGCGCGATCGAAATGGGGCAGTTTCTCTTCACGGCAAGTCTTAGCTACCCAGTTTGCATACGTAAGCAGGTGGTCCTGCTCCAGCTCCATCACGCGTCGGAAGTCGGCTCGCACCTTGAAGATCTCACGGAACTCTTCATCCCAGTTGTACAAGAGGTAGTAAGTTAACGGGCTGCCCGAGACGATCACTTTCGTATCGATCTCCACCGGTTCAGGCTTCAAGCCGGAGGTGGAAAAAATGGCCAATGGCTCGTAGGTTTCCAGCTCAATGCGGCCGCTCTTGAGCGTGCGCTTGAGCACCTTCCACACCGCCGGCTCGGTGATAGCGTCGTCCAGACTGAAAATCAAATAGCCTCCATGAGCGCGCAAAAGCGAGCCGGACCGGATACGGGTGAAGTTGGTCACGATCCGGCCAAAACGATCGACGACCCGCTCGATGGTCCCGAACAGATTCAGATATGTGGGGGAAGTTTCAACCAGGACGGGAGCTCCGTTCGTTTCCGAATTATCCACAATGACGTTGACCTCATACTCGAGAAAGGGATCGCGCTCGCGCGGGGCAAAAGGCATCAAAGGCGCCGCTCGCTCGGTCTCTTTGAAGTCATCGAGGTTATTGAGGATATGTTCTTTGACGTCAGCCAGATATGCGCTGACCTCCCTGTTTTCCATTGCTCTTTCTATTTCACCGACGAGCGGGTTCAGGAGATTTTCACAAAAGCGCCGCTCCACGAGCCGAATATCAGCCTCCATCTCCCGCATCACCTCTTGTTGCTTCCTCCCAAACCTTTCCATTTCCGCCGCCAGTTCTTGTTGCGCCCTGCCGATCGCCTCCTGCTCTCCCGGGCTTAGGCGCGAGAACTCTTCCGGACTCTGCATGGGCTTGCCGTTGATCAGCGGGATAAAGAAGACCTGGCCTCCGGCGCCCGCCTGGATAAGAAAGCCTTTTTCCCGGGCGAGTTTCTCAAAAGCTGCATTGAGTTCTTGAGCCCGCCTGTTGTATTTCTCTCTCAGTTGCTCCTTCTCTTTATCAAAAGCTTCCTGGCGGAAAGCTTTGGGAAGTTCCTCCCTGAGAGTCTTCACCAGGTTGTGCATCTTCTCTTTCAGCTTGGCTCCCTGACGCGCCCCGAGATAAATGGCGCAGGGAGCATCCGGGTGCTTGAAGTTGTGTACATAAATCCAATCCCCGGGCGTAGGCGAGGTGCTTACTCTGCGGGCAATCCACTGCTGCAAGGCCTTAAGTTTCTCTGAGCCGGCCAGGCCTGAGACAAAGATGTTATATCCCCCTCCGGCCACGCCAAGCCCCAGTTCCAGAGCAGCCGACGCCCGCTCCTGTCCGGCAAAATCCTCCTGCGGCGTCAACTCGCTCGTCAGAGCGGAAGAACTGTCGAGAGTCACCTTGAAGCTAAGCTGCTCCGCGGCCAGCTCACGTGGAGCTTTCGCTTCTCTAAGCTCTCCGGCGGCTTCCTGATCGATCCTCGTTGTCGCAGCCATGGTCGCGCCCTCTATTTTGCTTCCTTTGTCTTGGGTAGAATGACTCGGAGCACGCCATCCCGGAACTCGGCCTCGATCTTCTCTTTGTTCACAGATTCCGGCAGGGTCATCCTGCGCATAAACGTTCCAGAATAACGCTCCTGATAATGAAATTTATCGCTGCTTTGATGCCGCTCGGAGGAACGTTCCCCGCGCAAAATGAGATCCTGGCCCTCCACCTCTACGTTGACACCTTCCTTATTTACGCCGGGCAGATCGACTTCAAGGACAAAAGCCTCAGGGGTTTCGTAAAGGTCGACGGAAGGGTTCCATTCAGGGACCTGTCTGGTAAAGCCCCAGGGGCGATGGATGATTTCATCGAAGAGCCTATCGACGTGTTCCGAGAGCTTCTGGAACTGCCCGGGAACCGAAAGCCACTTTTTCTCATCTGCCATCCGTATGAGCCTCCGTCTGACTTACCCGATCTTATGACGGTCCGCGTTTCTCATTTATCGTTTCCTTTATACCGGGATCCAGGGGAATAAAAGAGAGGATGGAGATCCCCTGTTGTCCTGCGAAATTGCCCTCTAAAGAAGCCGCTTCATCACGAGCGGTATTAGCCAGCGCTCGGGAAGCGGCTGACACACCATAACACCATAATAAGTCCCGGTGGCTGTAGTGTCCGCCTTGCCGAGAAGAGGATGCCCTGTTTACAGAGTCTCTTTGAGTTTGGCGATGACTCCAGGACTCAGCTTGAATAGTCCGCCAACGATCCGCTCCATCTCCTCCCCGCTTATCGGATCTAAATCCAGCTTGGACTTGTTGGCTTCAGCCACGAATTCAGGGTCCTGCATGGTATCCATGAAGGCTTTGCGCAGCATC
>JACQUW010000287.1 GCA_016210115.1 Deltaproteobacteria bacterium
CGCCCGACGAAAGAGAAAGCTCCCGAGACCATCTAACCGAGAAGGGGAAAGTTTATGGACTTACGACTCACCGAAACCCAGGGCATGTTTAAAAAAGTGGCGGCTGATTTTGTGAAAGCCGAAGCTCCCTCCCATCTTCTGACCCAATGGTATCTCAAGAGACAGACCTCTCAGATCGATCTTTACCGCAAGGCGGCTCAGCTGGGATGGTCCGGTATGATGGTTCCCGAACAATACGGCGGCGCTGCAACATCTTTTACCGACTGCGGGGTTGTCTTTGAAGAACTCGGAAGAGGGCCGCTTCCCGGTCCGTTTTTCTCCTCCGGCGTCCTCGCCGCGCTGATTGTATTGGAAGGCGCCTCCGAGGGGCAGAAAAAGGCGCTGCTTTCGGATATCTGCAGCGGGAAATCGATTGTTGTTCCGGCGCTGACGGACAGAGGCGCCCATTGGGGGCCTGAGTCGGTTGAAACGCGACTTACTCGGGCGGGCGATAGCTTTCTCCTCGACGGCACAAAACGGTTCGTGTATGACGGGGAGGCGGCGATGAGCTACATCTGCGCTGCGCGAACCGAGAATGGCGAGATGGCGCTCGTTTTCGTGAACCGGGAAACCCCGGGGATATTCGTTACCCCTCACTTTGGCTTCATGGCATCCGTGGCTGAAGTGCGCTTCGATCGCGTTCGGGTAGCGAGCTCCAGTTTCATTGGCCAAGCCGGAGCGGGCTGGCGCATTCTTGAGGCGGCGCTGCAGAAAGCGATTCCAATCCTCTGCGCCTACCAGGTCGGCGCTTGCCAGGAAATTTTCGATATGACGGCCGAGTACACCCGCAACCGAGTGGCGTTCGGCCAGCCGATCGGGCGCTTCCAGCGAGTCCAGGATCACTGCGTGGACCTGTCGATCCACCTCGATGCCGCGCGCTATGTGACGTATGAGACGCTCTGGAAGCTAGATTCAGGTATGCCCGGCGCCGCTAGCGTGCATGAGGCCAAGGCGGTCGCCAGCGAGGGCTATTACCAGGTCTGCAACTTCGCGCACATGGTCTGGGCCGGCCCGGGCACCGATTATCTGCACCCGTTAATGGCGCACAGCGTCCTGGCGCATACACTGTATCAGTATTTGGGAACGCCCCGACACCACAAGCGGAAGATGATGGACGTCCTGTATCCGAGAGAAAATACTTAGCGGATCGTTCACGGATAGATGGGGCCTTAAGGGCAGGCCCATCCATGTTCCCCCGAAAGCACCTCGCGAGCTTGGTCGGCGGGTCGAGGCGCGCAAAGCTTCGGGAGTGGGACATTTCGGAGGCTTGGATTAATCGCGCGGGACTTTTTTCACTAGCGCCGTTAGAATCTGATCCGGGCCGACATTCTCCGCTTCAGCCTGGAAATTGAGGATCAAACGGTGACGCAGGGCGGGATAGGTGACGGATGCGATGTCCTCGTAGCTGACGTGGACTCTGCCTTCGGCCAATGCATTTCCCTTCGCCCCCAAAATAATCGCCTGAGCCCCGCGCGGGCTCGCGCCGAAGCGAAGATAATTTTTAATTTCGGAAACCGGGGGATTACGCGGCTGCTCAGTTGGGTGGGTGCTGTGCACGAGACGGACCACGTAGTCCTCTAACGGCGGTGCGATGAGCACCTGGCGGAGTAGGGACTTCATCGCGCCGATCTGGCCCGCGCCGTTTTCGGGAAAAACTCTGGATACCTCCGGCGTGCCCGAACCCGTGGTTCGGTGTAAGATTTCCTTCAGCTCGGAAGGGGAAGGAGGGGAGATCAAGAGTTTAAAAAAGAATCGGTCCAGTTGAGCTTCCGGCAGAGGGTAGGTGCCCTCCAGTTCGACCGGGTTCTGTGTCGCCAGCACCATGAACGGAGATTCCATAGAAAAGGTCTCTCCGAATACCGTTACCTGGCGCTCCTCCATAGCCTCCAACACGGCCGACTGGGTCTTGTGCGTTGCCCGGTTGATCTCATCCGCCAGAACGAGTTGGGCAAAGATTGGCCCTTTTTTGAACTGGAAGTCTCTACGGCCGTTACTCTCGGTCAGCACCTGCGTGCCCGTAATATCGGAAGGCATAAGATCGGGGGTAAATTGGACTCGTTTAAAAGAAAGTCCTAACGCCCGGCTTAACGATTTGACGAGCAGTGTTTTTCCCAGCCCCGGCACCCCTTCCAAAAGCACATGGCCGCCGGCGAAAAAAGCAACGAGGATTTTACGAATGACCTCCGCATGGCCGACGATGATCTTTTTTACTTCGGCTTCCAGCAAAGAGAAAAGGTCGTGGAATTCTTCCGGCTGCATTTTCTTCTCTCTAACGGATTAACCCGCGGTATTCCAGGGGCAAAAGCTGTTTCTCTCCGGCGGCGCCCGGAGTATCCGGTGAGCGCAACGGGGCATTGCTCGCGGGAGTCTTCGCTCGAACCCTTTTTCCCTTGCCGGATACGCCTTCACCGGCGGCGGCCTCAAACTCGTCAGGCAATTGGACCACCACATAGCGGGCTGCTTTAACTCCTTGCTTCCCCTCCGCTCCCGCCTTGTGAAAGCGTTCAGGCGGCGGTCCTTGCGGGATCTCTTCATCCTGACGCTTGAAGCCTTTGCTGCCCGATTCCGCTTTCTCCTTACTCCCTTTCTCCTCTTTTTCTTGTTTCGCCTGTTCGGGCCTTCTTTCGGTTCCTTGATTACGGTCTCCTCGACCTTCGTTTTGCTTCTTGCCCGGCTCAGGCTCCTTCTCTTTTCCTGACTTCTCTCCTCTGAGCTCCTGGTTCTTAGAATCCTGGAGCTGGCTGTGTTTCGCTTCCCCGCCTTCCCCTTTTTCTGAGCCTGTGCCCTGCCCTTCCCGATGATCGGGCAAATTGCTCTTGATCCCGCCTGCTCCCTTTTGGGCGCTGCCCTTTTGAAAATCCCGTTCAAGCCCTTGAAGCGCGTCGCGTACCTGGCGCAGGAGATCGTCGCGCGCGTCACCGGCTGATCCGGCTGCGAGCTGCTGTTCCAGGTTTTTTATAAGCTCCTGAATCAAAGCCTGTTTCTCAGCTTCCGATATATTTTCATCCTGGAGCTTGACCGCCGCGGATTCGAGCTTGCGAGCCAGATCCGGAAAAACAGCCGCCTGCTCTATTTTTCTGGCCAGAAGGCGCAAATCCTCTGATGGCCTTGCGGGCGTGGAGGAGCGATAGGCAATAGACCAGAGAAGATGGAACAAAAGAATGATACAGACTGAGACAACGATCGAGACAAAAAAGGAACGTTTGATTCTATATGGAAACTCTTTCTTAAAATGAATCCGTTTGACCAGGGTCGCCGCCTCCTGCCGCAAGCGCTCAACGAAAAAAGAGGGCGCCTTTGAAGGGTCGATCGTCGCCAGGGTAAGGAAGCGATCTTTTGCGGCCGCTTTTTGGTCCACAAGGCGCGCAGCGAGAGAACGGGAAGCAGCGCTGAACCGAAACCGCAAAAGTCCCGCCACGAGTAAAGATCCAGCCATTGCCAGACTCGTGAGCGCGAAAAATTCTAAGCTCAACCAGGCGGCGCGATGCAGAAAAAACCCGACGTAGAAAAGCGCCGCGAGGGGAGGCAAAGCCATTAACAACAGATCCCGCAGCGCGTGGGTTTTTAGCCGGGTGATTACCTGCGTGATGATTCTCTCCGGCCGCTCTGCCGGATCCTGAAATGACGGCTGTATCATGCTTTTGTCCTTCACATCTTTTTTTATACCACGTCGCGCGCGCCCATTCTAAGCCGGCTAACCGGAGGGCTCGGGCGTTCAATCGGTTCAAATAGTTCAAATCGTTCAAACCCCCTCCTTCATCCCCCCGCTCGCGCGGGAGGAAAGAGAGCCTGCCCCGGACTTGATCCGGGGTCGGGGCTTCAACGTTTTGAACGGATTAAACGGCTTGAACGTTTTGAACCGCGTTAATGGCCGGAGTATTATCGTCCGGAGGATCTGCGCTCGGTTCCCTGGTAGGTTTTGACCGCCCGATTATGCTCCTCGAGGCTCACGGAAAAGAGATGAGAGCCGTTATTTTTCGAGACGAAGTACATGTAAGGAACGGGCGCCGGATAAAGGGCAGCAATGAGCGAAGAGAGGCCCGGATTACAAATCGGCGCCGGCGGAAGTCCTTGAATACGATAGGTGTTGTAAGGACTCGGATTTTGAAGATCCCTCCGTCTTAGATCCCCCGAAAAGCTCTTCAGGCTATAAATCACTGTGGGATCGCTTTGCAGCGGGATTTTTTGTTTTAGCCGGTTGTGAAAGACCGCAGAAACCAGAGGCCGCTCAGCTTCGATCCCGGTCTCCTTTTCTATCAACGAAGCCAGCGTCACTACCTGATGGACACTGAGTCCAAGCCTCTTTGCCTGCATCTCCAGCGCCAAATTGAAAACGCTTCCAAACTGCTCTGTCATGGCAACGATCACGTCCTTTTCCGTAACAGATGGCGTAAAATAGTAGGTGTCCGGAAAAAGATAGCCTTCGATCCCCTCAAAATCGAGGCCGAGCCGAGAGAGGATCTCCGGGTTATTGGCTTCCATCAAGAAGCGCTCCTTGTTCACGATCTCCGCGTTCGCCAGAACCTCGGCGACTTCCCGCAAAGTCAATCCCTCGGGAATCGTAACCCGGTGAAAAACACCTTTCCCGAGCAGCATCCGATTCAGAATCTCCTCCGGCGCCAGCGGCCGCTCGAAGATGTAAATCCCCCAGTGAATCTTCTTGTCCAATCCCCTCAGGCGGGCCCAGAGCGAAAAGATCTTCTCGTTTGCAATGACGCCCTGATCACGGAGTTTGCGCACCACCGAAGAGAACGGTTCGCCCCGTTCGACCTTGATTTCCACTCTCCCCGACTTCTGAGAAGGAAGCAAAAGAAAGACAATCAGGAACTTAGCGCACAAAAGAAAAGAGAGAAAGAGAAAAACAAGAGTGAGCAGGAATGGCTTCACGGCTTAGAATCGTTGGGGGCGATAGGTGCGCAAAATGGAGAACAGCTGTGGCCCTCGACCGAAATGGGTTGACCCGAGGCCGTTGAGGGGAACAGTTGGACTAATTCTCCGTTAGATTGACTTTTATCCAGCCTTCGACCTGCTTGAGGAAACCTGCGAAAGGATCTTCTCCCGGCTCAGGCGCGAAGTAGGCCTTGCGCATGTAATCGAGGGCGCCTGAATAGTACTCAAACTTGTCGGATAGCTCTTGAAAAAGAATAAATCCCGTACGGTAAAGCGAGAGATCGAGCTCGGAGACGGTGCGATAAGAGCGCCTTCCCTCCTGGAGATAATACTCCAGGAATCCCTTTCCCTCAACGTAAGAACGAAAGATTCCGCTCATGAAGAGCGTATAGTCGCCAAGATATTTGCGGAGAGCGCGCTCTCTCAAAATACGGCTCTCGTCGGAGATCTCGGTCTCGGCCTGGATTTCAACCACGCTATCAAGCTTTTTTCCGGCACGGGAGCGAATGCGGTAAAGACTATCGCTGCAGGCAAAATCCGTCAGCACATCGGCTACGTACCCGGCGACGGTCAGGTCGTTGATGCCTAACTGCCAGAAACTCTGGCGCGTCAAATGCAAAAAGAAGTTCTGCAATCGTTCGCTGGAAAACTTTTTCTCCATACCATGATAATACCAAACTGGCGGGGCATTTGGAAGATTTTTCCTTTGCGCCTATGGCAGCGGTAACTTCTTTATTTTCTTTGCCGTTTTTTAGCGACGGCGATATAAGAGGACGGACTTATCGCGCACGGGAGGCGCTATGGAGAGGAACTTCAAAGAGGCATTTTTTCGTCTGGATGGGGCATGGGCCTCGTTCGAGCTTATGGCAATTCGGAAGCGGGAGGATTATCTGAAGCCCTTTCGGGTAGTCAGGTGCAAGATCGACGAGCAGGTGGAGTTTCAAGACACGGAGGTGACGAGCACGACGGAGGCGACCGTTTTGATTGAAATCTTTGGCGCTGAGGAACTCGTGGCCGCGGACGGGCGCGGTCCCGTCCATGCCGTCGACAATGCGATGAGGAAGGTTCTCGAAAAGCATTATCCGCAGCTTTCCGAAGTTCGGCTCGAGGAGTTCGACGTTCGTTTGTTGCCTTACGGAGAGAGAACGGGCTATGACGATGAACGAGGAGCCGAAGCGCCGGTTCGCGTTCTCGGTATCTTCTCGGACGGCCATGAGAGATGGGGCACGGTAGGCGTAGCCGAAGACATCCTTCAAGCGAGCGTGGAGTGCATTATTGACGGGTTGGAGTGGAAATTACGCGAGGAGCACAAGCATTAAGGTTGCTGATAAGGATCGTCGAGAGAAGCGCATCCGTCTTTTTCAGAGACCCTCCATCAACCCGGCCAGTCTCGTTTTGGCGACATAATGGTCCCAGATCTTTTGTACAACCGAGAGCTTTCTTCGCTGCGCCCCGACGCGGGCAACCTCATCGTCCGTGTAGAAACGGACGGGTCCCAATTGATAAGCGCAATATAACCTCGAGGCGCTTTCTTCCAAGTCTACACATGCGGCAAAAGTCCACTCAACCGAGCCGGTTGCCACAATGGAACCATGGCCTCGCAGGATGGCGGCCTCGCCTTTTCCCAAGGCACGCGCCACCTGGTCTCCCTGTTCGCTGGTATGGATCAGCGCGGGATCCATGTGAACCGGAACAGCGCCGGGACCAAAAAACGCGCCGGGATTAGAGGCGGCAATCAGCGGCTTATCCGCCATGCTGAGAATGACGACCATACGGTTATGCAGGTGAGCAACGCATTGGACATCCTCTCTCATCCGGTAAGTGCGCGTGTGCATCGGAAGCTCCGAGGGAAGGTTCCACTTCCCTTCGACACGGTTTCCTTCCAGATCTGCGGTCAAGATGTCCTCGGGCATCACCGCAGCCCGGCTTACCGGATGGGGAATGATAAGAAATTGATCGCTCCCAGGCACTCGCGCGCTGATGTGCCCGCTGTAATCCACCAGCTCGGCGCAAAACAGCATCCGGGTCGCCATCGCCAGCTTTACCTTTAGATCATTAATTTTGGACATTGTACCGTTCTTTCTTGGGAGTAGTGATTGTCCTATATCGCCCATGCGCCGGAAGCTGTCAACGGCTGCGGCGGTGAACTCGTAAATCGTGAAAAGTGAAACGTGAAATGGGCTCCAATTCACTTTTTTACTTTTAGCGTTTCACCCTCTTCGCAACGCCGCCGTCTGATCCTAGCCAGCGCATACTTGCCGTGCGGCAACAGACATGATTTATAAACACCCCATGACCACCTACAGCGCCCAAGGGGTCCGCTGGGATCTCAGTGATCTCTTCTCGGCACACGATGACCCGCGAATTGACGAGACACTGAATGCTTGTTCGACTCGGGCCGAGGCTTTCGCAGGGCGGTTCCGCGGAAGAATCACAATCTCCGGAGGGCCCTCAAGTGAAGAGCTGCTCGAAGCCATTAGCGAGTTGGAGCAGATCGAAGAGATGTTGAGCCGGGTCGGAACCTATGCGGGCCTGCTGTACGCGGCGGATTCGTCCAGCCCCGAATATCAGGATCTGGAACAGAGCGTCGAGCAGCGCGTGACGACGGTGCGAAACCTGCTTCTTTTCTTCGAATTGGAATGGTTGGAGCTGCCGGAGGAAGCGGCCCGGCGCCTCGCGGACGATCCCGTTCTCAAAGCTTACAGTCATTATCTCAAAACCCTGCGCCGCTTCCGACCGCACAGGCTCACGGAGGCGGAGGAAAAGATCATCAATGAAAAGGACAACACCGGACGAAACGCTTTCGCTCGGCTTTTTTCGGAGACGACCTCATCGCTTGTTTTCGCCCTCGAACAGGACGGGCAGAAACAAGAGCTTACTTTAAGCGAGGTTCTCGCTCTGCTCTATCAGCCCGATCGGCGAGTGAGGGAAAGAGCCTGGAGCACTCTTTTTAACGAGCTCTCCGGCCACGGCCAGACCCTTGCGTTCATCTATGATACGCTCCTTCAGGATCACCTGACGACGGATCGCCTGCGGCATTATCCGGATCCGATGCGGGAAAGACATCTGGCGAATGAAATCGATCCCGAAGCCGTCGAAACGATGATGAGCGTCACGGAGGCGAATTACGGAATTGCCCGGGAATATTTTCGTCTCAAGGCTCGCCTCCTCCGACTTCCCCGGCTCGCTCTTTTTGATCAATACGCGCCGGTGGGGAAAAAATCGACTGCTTTTTCTTTCTCGCGCGCTCGCGAGGTCATTATGGAGGCGTTCGGCGCATTCACGCCGATTTTCAGGTCCATCGCCGATGAGTTTTTTTCTCGGAACTGGATCGACGCGGAGATCCGCAAGGGCAAACGGGGAGGCGCTTTTTGTGCGTCGCCCTCTCCCAAAATTCATCCTTACATTCTCTGCAATTATACCGACTCGGTGAGAGACGCTCTGACCGTCGCGCATGAGCTGGGCCACGGTCTTCACGGCTCCCTCAGTCGCGGGCAGAGTTTTTTGAACTATGATACCCCGCTGACAACCGCCGAGACGGCATCGGTTTTTGGCGAGATGCTGGTTTTTGACTACTTGCTGGACCGTCAAACTGATCCTGAGGCCGAGATGGGGCTGGTTGCCGGCATGATCGAAGATGTGGCTGCCACAGTGTTCCGCCAGAATGTCCTTACCCGTTTTGAGCAGGCAGTCTTTTCGAGGCGGAAAGAAGGAAGACTTACCCCACAGACGATCGGGGACCTTTGGATCGAAGCAAATGAAAAGTATTACGGCGATGCCGTAGATATCGACAACGAATATCGCTGGGGCTGGTCTTATATCCCTCATTTTATCCATTCGCGGTTCTATTGCTACAGCTACGTCTTCGGTGAGCTCCTGGTACTCTCACTTTACCGGATGTATCGGGAGGAGGGGAAAGGTTTTGTTCCCAAGTACCTGATCCTTCTCGAAGCGGGAGGATCAGTAAGTCCCGAGGTGCTTCTGCGACCTCTGAACGTCAATCTCCACGCCCCTGAGTTCTGGCAGAAGGGGTTTGACGAGATCAGCGGCCTGGTGGCCAGATTGAAGAAGTTGGTAGACACGGCAGGCGGAGCTGATCTGTGAGGAGTAGGGGTTTTTCATGGTCATTTCCCGAAAGCACCTGGCTAGGTTAGTCGACGGGCCGAGGCGCGCAAGGTTTCGGGCCGCGGCCAGGCCCTACGGGATCGCAGATTGCAAATCTCAAATGGCAAATTTGAAATCTGAGATCTGCCATTTGTAATTCCTCGCGTAGCGAGGATTAGGCCCTCTCCCTTACGTTCTTTGGCCGAGATGAAACCGCTGCCCGTTCGGAGAGCCCGCGCATCCGACCTGCCTGCAGGCAGGCAGGTAACCAGCGGTGGGATTAACCACATCGCGTGGGCTCGGAGATCGGCTGGCGGCTTTCATGATTCAAGGTTAGCGAGCCGCCGGCTATTTTTTTCGCGGCTGGTGGACGGATAAAACCGGACAAGGAGCAAGGCGCATCACTTTTTCAGTTACGCTCCCCATCAAAAGGTGAGAAAGGCCGGTTCTGCCATGAGTCGACATAACAATCAGGTCGTTCCCCGATTTCTCAGCTTCTTCCAGGATGCTCGTGTCCGGGGTGCCGATCTCCACTTTTTGATGGACCTTAACTGCCTGGAGAAGTTCGCCGAAATTTTCAGCCAGAAAACGCGCGAGAGCTTCCTGGTGTCTTTCGACTAGCTCCTGGATCGAATGCGCCTTGTATTTTGCAAGCTCGACAGGTTCGGCGACGTGGAAGACGGTGACTTCGGCATTCAAGCCTTTGGCCAGATCCAGAGCGTACTCCAACCCCAATCGGGAGAGTTCTGAAAGATCAGTCGGCGCGAGAATTTTTTGAATCTTCACGACAAGACCTCCTCTTCACTTTCGTTTCGAACAAGCCCGCTGAGAAAGTGGGACTGCAGCGTTCAATGAGACCTCCCGGCGGCCCGCTTGGCTGCCGCTCTGGAGAAACCCTGCTCGAGCCACCATTCCGCCACTTCGGTGCCGGTGGCAAACCAGACAGCCTCATGCTGACTCATATACCGGATGATCTCCCTCAGAGCCCCAGCTCGGCCGGGCCTGCTGGAGATGTAAGGATGGAATTGGAACGTGCAGAAGGCGGAAGCGGTCTTCGATTCCTGGTAAAAGTCGTCGAAAAAGGCTCTCCAGGTCAGGAGCGTGTCATGGGGATTTCCGGAATCCCTGTGGCCGTAGAGCCGGCCGTCCCCGAAAGGCTGGCGCGGAAGCTCGACCAGAGACTGCTCCCCATTGCTCCAAAGAAAAGGCAGGTCATAGGCAAACGAGTTGCTGTTCCAAAGATATCCCTGGTCCAGCAGCAACTCGAGGCTGTTGGGACTTTGCGTGCAGGAACGCCATCCGATCGGACGCCTGCCTGTGAGGCTCTTGATCATCTCCGTCGTGCGCCGGATTACGCCCAGCTCTTCCTCGCGCGAAAGGTCCCGGGCGACCTCGTGATGGTAGCCGTGGCCCGCGACTTCGTGCCCGCTTTGGACGATGGCTTTAGCGGCTTCGGGATACCTCTCGGCGATCGCGCCGCAGGTCATAAAAGTCGCCTTGACCTTCGCCTCATCCAAGATTCGGAGAATTCTCCAGATGCCAGTCTTTGGCCCATATTCAGCCTGCGTGTATTCTTCGTGGTTGATCTTCCCGCCGGGAAGCGGCCTGATATCCTCCCCACCCTGAAAGTCGAACGTCAGCGCCACCGCCATGCGGCAGCCGTCCGGCCAGAAGACCTTTTCGCTCGCGTGATATTCGCTCAGCATCGCAGCACTCTCCTTTCTTCGATAACAACCGTGATCTCGAAGGGAACCGGCTTTGAGAACTGTCCATTTTCCCCTGCCGAATACAACTTTCCCAGACCTAAGTCCAGAACCTTTTTAAGTGTGCCACAACTCGCGAAACCGAACAGCGACGACCTGCTCATAAGGGACAGGGCCGGAGAGCAGACCGACGCTTTGGGCGAACCGGTTAAGGGCCGCAACGGCCTCTTCATAAATGACAGGATCGTAGAATGGCAAGTCTCGCTTGATAACCGTTGCGATCAGCTCCGCGGCCTCCGAAGGAAAGCGGCGCTTCCCCACCTCAGCGGCGAGTTCCGGCTCCGCCTTGAGAGCTCGTTGAGCTTTCACAATGGCCCGCACGGCGGCGGCTGCGCTTTCCGGTTCGCGCTCGATCCACGCGTCGGTCGTGGCGAGCCCGGCGAATGTGAAGTGGCGAACCTGGCCGGGGTCGTCACCGCGCCGGACGTCGAGTAAGATTTTTCCCACTCCCCGTCGGACCGCAGTCTCGCTGCCCATCGCATTGGCCCAGAAACCGTCAATTTGTCCGGCCTCGAGCGCCCGGGCCGCGAATACTCCGAACGAGACATCGCGCGCCTTGGATCCCGGCAGCTCTACGATCCGCAGGTCCCGGTCGGGATCAATCCCCGCCGGAATGAGTAACTGCCGCAGAGCCAGATCCGGTCCTTCCGCCGCCGTGAGACGCAGCCCTTTTACCGCCTGAAGGTCGCCGCGCTTTGCCGGGAGGTCCGCCCGGAGTACGAGAAGCCACGGCGTCCCCTGTGAGAGGGCGACAATCAGTTTTGCCCCTTCCCACCCGGGAAAAGCCGTCAGAACGTCATGCACCGATCCGGCGATCATTGCATCTGCAGTGCCGTCTCGCAACGCCCCGGTTGCGCGAAGCGCGGGGACGAGCTCCACGCGGGCATCGAGACCTTCTGCCTTGTAAAAGCCCAGCTCCTCGGCAGCCAGCGCTGGAAAACAGGTATTGCTGATGAGATCGACCGCTGCAATGCGCATTGTTACGAGATCCTCCCGACCAAGTGTAGAGGTGGGATTATCCAAGAATAGGCTCTTGAGGTCAACTGGGGCGGCCTGCGGGTAGAGGCATCGGCTATTTCGGACTGGCTGAAAAACTGCTTATGAGCAAGAACGCGCTCGGCACTCCATAAGGAGCAAGGACTCTCCGTTTCTGCTATACACCCGAGTTTGCAGGGGAGCCGCCACGCAGTTGAATTGCAACCCGGGATAAAATAGCATCCACCGCCGGTTTCAGTGGAGTCAAGATTGCGGTCGAAATCGGGTCAGCCGATGTCGACGACTGAACAGGAGGAATAGTGATGAGATTGCAGAACAAAGTGGCGATTATTACGGGCGCCGCCCACGGGATCGGGAAAGCTTATGCTCGAAGGTTTGCCGAGGAGGGTGCGCATGTCGTGATCGCCGACATCGATGGTCCGGGAGGAGAATCGGCAGCCAAAGAGTTCCGCGGCGCCGGGCTTTCTGCCTGGGCGCGGCAGACCGACGTCAGGAGCTATTCCAACGTCGATGGCCTGATGAGCGAGACCGCTCAGCGATTCGGCCGGATCGACGTGCTGATCAACAACGCTGCGATCTATGTTACGCAGAAACTCTGGACGGGGCCCGTTGAGGAATTGCCGTTGGCGGAATGGGATCGAGTTCTGGAGGTGAACCTCAGAGGTGTGTTTCTTTGCTGCAAAGCGGTGATCCCGATTATGAAAAAACAGCGCAGTGGAAAGATCATCAATATTGCGTCCGGAACTTTTTTCACCGGGTCCAGTAATATGCCCCATTACACCGCTTCAAAAGGCGGAGTGGTGGCCTTGACGCGTGTCATGGCGCGCCAACTCGGTCCCTGGGGCATCAACGTCAACTGCATGACACCGGGTTCGACGATGAGCGAAGAGGTTGTCACCGAGGAGGTCCGAAAGCGGCGCGAATCAAGTGTCGCCCAGCGTTGCTTCAAACGCGTCGAACTCCCCGAAGACATCGTGGGCACAGCGCTTTTCCTGGCCAGCTCCGACAGCGATTTCATGACGGGGCAGGTACTGGTCGTCGAGGGCGGCGCCATCATGCATTAGTGTGCGTCATTTCTCGGAAAGTGGTTCCCTCAGGGGCACGCCTTCCGGTCGCAGCCGATGGGCCAGTACCTCGAGGCTCGAAGGTTCGTTATTTCCTGGTCTCTGCCTTCCACAACCTGCACGGTCCTACGTCTGCGACCTACACGCCTGCCCTTCGGTCACAGCTTTCATTCTTTAGGGCGCAGCAGACTTCATCGCAAACGCCGCGTTTAGTTCCAGGACACTAGTTTTTCTTAGGCAGCAGAATCTCTTTTAGCCTCGCTGCAATGGGAGCCGGAAGTTTGGTGAAGCCGGAGATGATCTCTGCGACCTCTTCGCCGCTGGTCCAACTGATGTCGAGCTGAGACTTTTTGGCTTCTATCAGGAGGTCGGGATCTTTGAGAGTCTGCTCAAAAGCGCGGCGGAGAATCTGGACACGATCTTTCGGTGTTCCAGGAGGGCAACTGTAAATCTGAAGAACTTTACTCGCGTCATGCAGCGCGATTCTGATCAGCTCCCGCGCATCGTGAGTTCTTGCAAAATCGATCGCCAGCGGAACATTCGGCAGTTCCCAATGGGGCTTTGCCACTCCCTGCACTACGACATTTGCGGAATCGAGTTGTTTGCGCCATGTGCTCTTCGCGATCTCCCAGGCCAAGCCGCACATTCCCTCCACCTCTCCGGAGTCTAAAGCCAACCGGACTTCGGCGCCGCCTTTATAACCTTCCACCAACTGCATGGGTAAGGCGAGCGCCGCTTCCAGAACTCTCGCCATGTCACTGGGGCTTGTTCCGGGACCCAACCCGGCGATTTTCAGAGGCCTGGGAGAGGCCCGCCATTGATCCATGGTGTGAACGCCGCTCTTTTTGGCGATGACACAGACCTGATTTTGATTGACCGGCGCCCCCACGGATTCAAACCGCTGGCCATCAAACTGGGCACCGCTCAGGCCCAGGCGCTGCTGCAGTGCCAGCATACCGTTCCAGTTGCCGATCGTGAGGCCGTCCGGCTTCGCCTGATTGTAAAGCGAATTGACTGCGATGAGACCACCGGCTCCGGTTCTGTTTTCGACCAGAGTCGAGGGATTTCCCGGAATATGCTTTCCGATGTGGCGCGCGATCAGCCGCGTGTAGGTATCATAACCTCCGCCGGCCGCGTAGCCCACAATGAAAAGGAGGGTCTTGCCCCTATAAAAGGAGTCCTGGGCATGAACGTTGAGCGTCAGCGCGAAAAAAAGGAGAAACGGAATGATGCCTGTGGCCATTTTGACTCCTGCGTTCAACAAAGCCCCCGCCGGCGTTTCGAGTTACAGCTTTAATACCCGCAGATCCAATCGCCCTTCGCGAACCGGCGGGCACCAAAAATAACTGCCGTTGATCGGGCGAGTGTATTTAAATAAAGCATCGAGGACGCCGTCCTCGGCTCCCACCATTCTCTTCAGTTGAG
Source organism: Deltaproteobacteria bacterium (assembly GCA_016210115.1). Lineage (GTDB taxonomy): Bacteria > Desulfobacterota > Binatia > UBA9968 > UBA9968 > JACQUW01. The sequence goes on from JACQUW010000287.1 coordinate 14,282, forward strand.
CCTCGAAAGCGTCAAAGGATTTCCCAAAAGCGACAAAGACCAGGCCGCCCCGGATGCCGTCGGTCCACGGCATGGACCGCCGCAGAACGAAAGCCGGCGGGTCAAAGCTCTCCTGCGCGGTGCGCTTGACGTGCGCCGATGGAGGAGCATCATTGAGCTCTTCGTTATCAGTCTTTCGGCGGCCGATAGAGTTGTCCTGTTCCTGAGGCGAAAGCCAGTCGAACCGAGCAAAGTCGTGGAGCCACTGTTGGACCGCGACAAAGCTCGAACCATCCAGCCCATCCTCTTCCGATTTAACGATCGCGGCCTCCAGCGCCTTTTCTCCTTTTGGATTTTCCGTGCCGTCTTCATAGCCGGTAAGATCGCGACCGCCGTCATATCGAAAGCCTTCGACCACCGCATCCAGGTCAAACGCAGATGATGCCGCGTGGATTATTTTTCTTGACCTGTGGAATAGTTCGCCGCGATCGTTCCCGCGTAACCAGCACCAGAGTGCCGACGGGGTTGACGGCAAAGCCAGGCCTGATCCGAAGGAAGACGGAAACGTCCATAATCCCTGAATATCGCGTTGCAGCGCAACGAGTAACGGCCGGCCAAAACCAACAACAACTTCCTTCCCGTCTGCAAGATCTGCCAACGACCGCAAAGCCTGTTTAGCCTCGGTTCCCGGTTTGACTGAGAAATTCAGATACCGCGCGAACTCAGGAACCGGAGCGAGAATGCCGGCTTGGAAATTATCCATAGGACTCCTCAAAAGATCGCTTAAGACGCTCCAATATCCCTCTCATGCGGAACCATTGTCAAATATCCCGGCTCGCCCTCTTGCTTCTTACCATCAACCTGACCAAAACCGCGAGAGCCGCCAGAGGCAGCAGCGATGAAAAGGCAAACTGCTGGGCATGAGCGAAGCCCGCCGGCCCTTCAATCACCGCCTCTTTTCTTGCGGCCGCGGCAAGCGCGACCGCCACTGCGGTTCCCAACGCCCCGGAGCCGGTGCCAAACGAGGTGAGCATAGCAGAGAGCATCCCATAATCCTGGTTGGGAACAGTGGAGAAAGCCAGTTTTTCGTTCGCCGGCATGAAAAGCCCGATGCCGGCGCCGAGAAGCGAAAGAACGAGCACGCTCCAACCCATCGTCGAGCCCACACCCAATCGCGCGTAAAAAAACAGGCCCAGGAGAATAAAGAACAAACCGAGCGTGGCGATCCATTTAGGATTCAGCCGATCCGCCATACGGCCGCTCAGCAGCGAGAGCAGGGTCGTGCAGAGCGGCAGCGTCGCCATTGCGAGACCAACTGAAAGCGGTGAAGCCTGAATGACATTTTGCATGTAAAGAGCGCCGAAAATGGAAATCGGATAAAAGACAATCGTTGCCAGGACGAGAGACAGCAGCGCCGTCGCGAGTGAGCGGTTTTTCAGATAAACGAGATTCATCAAGGGAGCTCTGGCGCGAAACTCTCTCCAGACAAAACTCGCCAGCCCGGCGGCAGCCAAGGCGAACCACAGGACGATGCCGGGGGACTCCCAATCCGAGCGCGCGCCGAGACTCAAGGCGATAAGGACTGACGGAAAACCTATGATCAGGAAAACGGCGCCTAGAAAATCAAAGGAGCCCTTGCGCCGCTCCTCGCCGCTGCGAAGCACCCAAAAGAGGGTCAGGCATGTCGGTATGCCGAAAAGAAAGTTGGCGAGAAATACGCCTCTCCAACCCCAAAGCTGAAGAATAAAACCACCAATCGTCGGTCCTGTCGTCCTGCCCAGGGCAACGGAAGAAGCCAGCAGACCCAGAGCTTGCCCGCGGATCTCGTGCGGGTAAACGGAGGCGATAATCGCTCCGGCCAGAGGCGCCGCCATCGTGAGGCCAAGCGCCATGACGCAGCGGAAGACGAGCAGTCGCGTAAACGATCCTGAGAAGGCGGCGAGACCTGCTCCCAGGGTGTAAAGAGTCAGGCCCAACTTGAAAACTGTTTTTCGCCCGATAAGGTCGCCCGCCCGTCCGAAGCAAAGCGAGAGACTGCAAAGCATAATCGCTCCCATCAAGCCGATCCACTGGACGGCCGCAAGACTCGCGCCGAAATCCTTTTGTATGGCCGAGAGCGACACGTTGATGCTGCCGATACTCTGAATGTGAAAAAACGTCCCGAGGCAGATAACGATGAGGACCGTCAAGTTTTCCTTCCGCATGATGGTTACTTATGCAAGAGAGGGAAAAGACAAATGAGGCCGGTAGACGCGAGAACAACAGGAAAGGGCGTAAAGTTTAAAGGCGGATTCAGGGCGCAGGCTCCGTTGGCGTCGGAGCGGTTGCCGCGAGCGCCATCCGGCGGGTCGATTCCCTGCTCTAATTTCCCAAAATCTTCTTCAGCCGCTCGACCACCTGAGGCGGTTGGTTCGCCACGGTTTTTGCCAGTGCTTGCAACTCATCGCCCGAGACCGGATCAAAGTCATACTCTTTCTTCTTAATTTCGGCGATCAGATCAGGATCTTTCAGAGTTTTTTCGTATGCTTCACGAAGAAGCCTTACTCTCTCCGGCGGCGTGCCTGGAGGCGCGATCATTGGATGACCGAAATTCTCGCCCGCCGTCAAAACGCCGGCCAGACGCCTTCCCAAATCGCCGGTTTTGTAGCGGTCCATAAGCTCATAAATGGTTGGTGTATCCGGCGCTCGGTTGTCTCTTTTTCGTCCCGTCTGGACCAGATGCCGGTCGAAATCCTTTGCGTGCCATTCAGTAAAAGGCGCGCGACTAAAGTGCGCGCCGAGACCCATGGAGCGGCAGAGCACTTCGCCTCGTGCGATCGCAAGGTCCGTGTGACTGCCTCCTTGATAGCCTAAAACAACTTCGAATTTCGCTCCGACCAGATCCTCCAATGCAAAAATGATGCTTGAGGAATCTCTTCCTGAGCCTCCGCACTTGGGAGGAATCTTTGCTTTAATGACCTCTTCCATCGTTTTGTATGGAGTATCCGCCCGGATATAAAGAATTGTGGGATTCCGGTCCGGCGAGCCGATCCAGTTGAGTTTCTGAATGTCGAATTTGACTTCTCGACTGCCGGCAATCTGCCCCAGATAAACCAATTGGTTAGGCATGCCCACGGTCAATCCGTCGGGCTTTGCCACTCCATAAACGTAATTAGTGGCTACCAGCGATCCCCCACCCGGCATGTTTTGCACCACGACCTCAGGGTTTCCCCTCAGATATTTCGGCATATGACGGGCCAGCACCCGCGCCCAGTAATCGTAGCCTCCACCGGGGCTGGATCCTACGATTATGCGAACGACTTTTCCTTCGTAAAAAGATGTCGCTTGAGCATGAGCTTCTGAATTGAAACCGGCGCCACCCGCGGAAAAGTCCATACAGGCAGATACGACCGCAATAACGGCAAATATGAACGTTCTCATAATGTTTATTCTCACGCTTCGGCTGCAAACGTCGAAGACGCCATCGTCTACTTGGGTTTGTGTTGCGCCTCAGGACCCTTGTAGACCATATCGACCTCCATCACTTCGTAGGATGCTACGAATTTATTATCGAAAGCTCTTCCGCAATAATGGGTCGGCCTGAGCTTCTCAAGAATGGCATAGCCGTTTTTATCGATGCAATCTTCATCGGCAGAGCCGGCCACGACCCGGCCCATTACGGTCAGGCGATGCAGCCACTCTTTCGTCCAGATCACTTCGCATTCGTAGTGGGCTTTGCATTCCTCAATGCGGGGCGGCTTTAGAGCTCTTGCCGGGATGGCGGTCAGGCCGGCTTTTTCGAGCTCGTTGACCCCGCGGGCAAAAGGCAAACCGACGACCCTGACTTTTTCGAGGATTTTCCTGTCGAATGAAGGAATATTGACGACAAACTCTCCGGTGTCCAGCACGTTGTAGTACGTGTCCTTGCCAATCTCGACCGTAAAAGAGATACACGTGGGTTCATGATTCTGTCTCACGCACGTCGCAAACGAAGCGGCGTTGACCCGCCCTTCCTTGTCCACGGTTGTGATCATCACCGCGCAAGCGACCGGGGAGTACATCCTGTCCCAATGCTCATAAGGCACGTCAACTTTCCTGATGCCAGCCATTATTTTCTCCTCTCGCGAGTCAAATTCACGCCGGTGGATGAGCCGGCCCGTTGGGGGCGATCCGGCGCAATATCAGGGCACCATATTTGAAGGCCGCGATCTGTGTCAAGATAGATGGGCCCTGGCGCAAGAAATGTGGCGCTCAGGAGACACGGAGGGAATCTGCCCCTTCGCGGGAGCCGATGGGCCTCGGTTCTTCTGCTCCGAGGTGCTTAGGCTGGGAGGTTCGTACCCTGAAACCAGTTCAGTAACGGACGTCTCCTCGCTTCAGGACAGATCCCCTCCGTGTCTCAGCTTCTTCTCACCGCGGTGGCGATCCGGACCACGGAGGGTTCGAATGCGAGGCTTCCTGGGTTTACAATGCCGCAGCCAATTGCTAGACCACACGAAGGATTAGAAAGAGAGGTATCGAAGCATGGTGCGCTTGTTCCGACCCGAAGAGCTCAAGGGAGTAATTTCCTATGAGGACGCCATAAAGGCTGTCGAGGAGGCGTTTCGCGAATGGGGAAAAAATCCGGTTCTTAACAACCCGCGGCAGCGAACCCACACGCCCGACGGCGTCCGCGTCAGCATTCATCACGGAGCTGCGCCGTTCTTAGGCATGACGGGCTACATGAGCCATTGTGAGCTCCTGAAGCAGTTTCCAGAGCATCAGAAATCGGTCTTTCACGGCCATCCGGTTACGGTCCTTTACGATGCTTCAACCGCAGAGCTGCGGGGAATTTTAGTGGGAAATCCTACCAGCCAGGAGCTTCCCATCAGCCACGCCGCCACTGAGCTGAGGACCGCAGCGACGAGCGCTGTCGGGACGGCGGCTCTGGCGCGCAAAGACGCCAAGACTTTAGGCCTGTTCGGCGCGGGAAATCAGGCAAGAGCCCATCTGGTTGCTCTTTCGAAGCTTTACGATTTCGAAAAGATCAAAGTCTATACGCGGTCCCGTGAAAACCGTGAGGGGCTCGCCCGGGAGATGACAAAAAGATTTAGTCTCCCGGTGGAGCCCGTCGATGAGCCGCGAAAGGCCGCCACGGGCGTCGATATTATTCTTACTGCGACGAATGCCAGCATCGCCGTTTTTGACGGGCGCTGGCTCGAAGAAGGCGTGCACATTACCTCCATCGTCTCCAGCAACGTCGGGTTGATGAAGGGCGGCTTTATTCGCAAAAAACGGCGCGAGCTGGATGACGAGACGATACGACGAGCCGGCGTGATTGTGGTTTGCTCGAAACCCCAGGCGATCCAAGATGAGCAGGGGGACCTTTTCGATCCTGTTCAAGCCGGCATAACTTCGTGGGAGAAGATTCAAGAACTCGCCGCGCTCCTCAACCGCGACATTCCTGGTCGTACTTCCGACCGGGAGATTACGCTGTTTAAGAATAATGCGGGTCAGGGAGTCGCCGACGTCGCTCTCGGCGCGTTGGCTTACAAAATACTCGTGGAACGAGACAGGGGACAAGAATTGGGGATCTCAGGAGGTGAGGCCTAAGATGACCAAACCGATTCTGACTCTGAGCCTTTGGCTCTTGTGTTCGCTGTTTGCTGCGTCAGCCGGCGCCCAGGAAAGAGTGATCGTCAGCCACTCGGTTCGCGGCTCGCTTTCCATCGGTCCGTTGCTTTACGGCATTCAAAAGGGCTTCTACCGGGACGAGGGAGTCGATCTCGTCTATGTTTCCATTCGCGCCGACCTCGGGATCAAGGCGCTGGTCAGCGGCGACGTGGACTTCATTTACAGCGCCGGAACCGGCATCCGGGCGGCCGTCCAAGGCCTTCCGGTAAAAATTCTCAGCATGGACTTTGCAAGGGTTTTTCATTCACTCATGGCGCGGCCGGAAATCACATCGGCCGCAGCTCTCAAAGGCAAAAAAGTCGCGGTGAGTTCGTTCGGGGCGACAACGGATGTCTCGGCGCGGGTCGCCCTCCAGGCCTTGGGACTTGATCCGAATCGGGATGTAACGATCCTCGCCTTGGGTGGAGACACGGTGCGTTTCGCCGCGCTCCAGGCGGGAACCGTTCAGGCCGCGATGATGTCCCTGCCGCTCAATATTCAACTCAAGAAAAAGGGTTATACGGAGCTTTTTTACGTCGGAAAGATTCTCCGCGAGCCGCTCACGGGACTCGTCGCGTCCACCGACAAGATCAAAAACAACCCGCAGCAAATCCGCCGAGTCATGCGGGCATTCGTGCGCGGTTTGAAAGCCTTCAAGACCGAGCGCAGCGGCTTTGTCTTCTTTGCGCAAACGAAGTTCGCGTTAACCAAGGACGTGGTCGAAGAAGCCTACGACCTGATGCTCGACAGCCTTTCTTCCGACGGCTTTGTGGAAGAATCGGTAATCGAAAACTCCATCCAACAAGCGAAAAAACTGCTCGGCGTCACCAAACCTGTAAGCGCGGCAGACATTGTGGATTACAGCTTCCTTGCCGAGGTCGTGAAAAGAGAGAAATAGGCGCCGGTTTTCGGATTCATTCCTCCGAAATTGGTGGAATTGAACCCAGGCTCGGGGCGAAAGGCTTCGGGCCGCGGCCGATGGGCAAGTACCATGAGTCGAACCGGGCTCATCGGACGCCCGCGGCCCTCCACCTTACGCTCCTCGGCTGGAGGGTAGCTTTCATAATTTAGGGCGAAGCCAATCATGAACATTCCTCCGAAAGTGGCTTCCCTCAGGGGCACGCCTTCCGATCGCAGCCTGCAACGTGAAACGTGAATAGCCTACGATTCACTTTTCAATTTTGACTATTTACCGTTTCAGGCAAATGTTTCCCCATAGTCCGCAGTACTCCCGCGATCCCCACTCCCAAGAGCAGATAGGCGAGGCTCAACGGTAGCCCAAAAACTGTTCCCAAATAGCCAATGCCACTTGCCAGCACCATGCAGATGATCGCGTAGGGCGCCTGCGTCCAAACGTGAGCGAAATGGTCGCAGCCCGACGCAATGGAAGAGAGCACGGTCGTGTCGCTGATCGGAGAGCAATGATCGCCGAATATGGCGCCGTCAAGGACGGCCCCGGCGGTAAGCCAGAAAATCAGTGAAGATCCATCGTCCCAAGCTCCCATCGCATGCGCAAGCGGCAGAGCCACCGGAAGCAGGATTCCCATCGTCCCCCAACTCGTGCCCGTGGCAAAGGAGATCCCTGCCGCCGTCAGGAAGGTGACAACGGGGAGCAACTCTATGGAGAGATACTCGCCAAGAACCGCAATCAGATACAGATCCGTGCGGAGCACTTCCGTGCAGAGGGTCTTTAGCGCCCAGGCAAGCAGGAGAATGGTGGCGGCCGGTCCAATGGTGGGGATCGCTTTGAGCCACGCCGCGGTTGCCTCGCGGAGACTCAGTATGCCCTGAGTTACCGCAAGTATTATAGCGACCAGGCTTCCCAGCGTGGCGCACAGGAAAAGAATTCGACTGGTATCGTCGTCCACGGCTCCGAATGAGGCCAGCCAAACACTGGGATCTAAAAGCGAAAGCCTCAGGCCGGCTTCATAGACAGCCTCGCGCCCGACCCACACGATCCCGGTCAAGAATCCTAGAATCACAGTAACGATTGGTATCACCGCGTTAATCCATCTCCTTGGCGCCTCCGCGGGGGGCCGGATCTCTTCCATTACAGGTTCGCGAGCTGGCTTCACTCTTTGGCCGTTAACCTCGCCGAGAAGCCCCCGCAGCTCAGCTCTGTACATTGGTCCAAAATCTCTGTTCGAGACGGTGTTCATGAAGACAAACAGGAGAGCTGTGAAGCAATAAAAGCGGAAAGGAAAAATCGCAAAGAAGATCTCGTAACCATTCATTCCGATCCCGAGACGCTCGCTGATGTCATTCAAAAGCCCCACCTCAAAACCGATCCAGGTGGAGATCACAGCCAAACCCGCCACCGGGGCGGAGGTGGAATCGACAATATAGGCCAGCTTCTCCCTCGATATGCGCTGCCGGTCCGCAGCCGACCGCATTGTCGTACCGACAATGACCGAGCTGGCGTAGTCGTCAAAAAAGATGGCCAAGCCCATGAAGGCGGTGACGATACGAGTGGATCGTGCTCCTCGAGCGGCCTTGAGGATGGCGTCCATCATGCCATGAAGGCCGCCGCTCCGGCTCATCACATGAACCATCCCCATCAGGCTGAAGGTGAAGGCCAGGATATAAAGATTAAATTCGTTCCTGAGGTTTTCCCAGATGAGTTTGCTGAATCCCTCCGGCAGGGCGATCCAGGGCTCCGGGCCATAGGCCAGAAAAGCGCCGGCTATGAGCGCGATCGTCATGGCGAACACCACTCGACGAAAGCAGATGGATAAGAGAATCGCGATGATAGGCGGGAGGACGGATGGCCAACGGCCGGCGCTTTGCTGCCCGATACCGGCGGGAGTCGATAGCAAAACAAACAGCAGGATTACGCCAGCTAGCGTCGCGGCAAAGATCAGCCACCGTCGAACATCCAAAAAAAGCGGAAGCCGGGTAACCAACACCCGTTCAAAATAGCGATCTTCTCTCCCAATCGTCAACTGGGGCTAGATCCGCTCTTGCCAGCGTGTCGCTGCATGCCATAAAATGGCCGCGATTGAGGAAAGATGCCGATACCCAACAAGTACAATACCGGCTACAACATCGGGGTTGGAGGCGCGGTCGTCGATCACGGCCGGCTTCTCATGGTGCGCCGCGCGTCGCGCCGCGGCCACGGCAACTGGCAACTCCCGGGAGGATACATCGAGCCCGAGGAAACCATCGAACAGGCAGTGGTGCGCGAGGTCTTTGAGGAGGCCGGAGTCAAAGCCGAAGTTGACGGTATCTTCGCGGTGCGCAATCGCTATGATCCGGATCTCGGCAATGGCTTATACGTGGTTCTGGTGCTCCATCCCACCGGGAATGAACCGAAACCCGACGGCCGCGAAGTCGATCGCGCCGAATACCTCACCCTGGAGGAGATCGAAAGGTTAACTCCACTGCCGCCGATCAACCTGGAAGTCGCGCGGCGTGTTCTCGCTCCCGATCGCCGCGTTCTCCTGCCGCGGACATTATCGAATTTGTCAGGAGCCAAGTTCACTCTCTTCGTCGGCTAAATCTCTCCGGAGTCCGCGGCGTCTGCCTCGAGGCCCGTCGAGGGTCAACTGGAGAATTTCCCAGGGCACCGTCAACAGCTGACCTGGTTTCTTCCCGGCTCGTCCCAACGCTCTGGTTTGCCTCAACGACAATCTTAGGAAAATACTCGGCAAGCTTTCTCGCAGGCGGACCTCGGTCCGATGTCACCATTTCACTGAGAAAGTTCGTTGAGATTTGTAACCCAGCAATCTCCCCCATTCAGCTCAAAAAGAGTTCTCTCATACCCCAGCGGGTTAATCGGTTAAACCGATTATTGAGTTTGATGATGTGTGATTTTGTCTATGGGTGGTGGCGGCGTAGTTAGCACCACATTAAGCGGAATTCGCCGGATGAAGTAAAGTTCACCGCGTTGGAGCCCGTATAGCTCTCCTTAAAACCGCCGCGACTTGGCCGTAGGCAACACCTTCAAGCGCGTAAAGATCATGCTCGATATCCTCGAGTTTGCCAACCTTACTTGTCCACCGCCCATTTTGAAGCTGTCTAGCCATATGGGTCGGAATACCGTTAGAGTCTGTAAAAATGGCGATCTTCTCAAATCCACTTTCGAGGACAGAGTTGTTACATGACTCGTACCCCAATGACTCGAAAGTGCACACGAAGGCATCCAACGTTTCTTCTCTGGGTGCCGCTTCTGGCCAGTAAGCAATTCCGTGCTGATCTGGCCACCACCAGCGGTCGTTTTCGAGAGCTGCCCAGGCTATGCAGTTGTAATCGCCGGTGCGTGGACTCGAGATCTGGTAGCTATTGTGACCACTTAGTTGGGGAAAAAGCTGAGCGAGTGGCATCTGTTCATCTGTTAGAGATAGCCCTCTTCCATACCCCAGTACAGCCAAGCTTCGACCATTTTCTTGATGCGTCCTTGGTCTTGTCGTGGCACAGGATTGACCCCTGTGATGGACGTTAAAGCCCAGAACCACTGTTTGGGCTCTTTGCTCATATCCTGGAGGATCAGCGGAACTACCGGTCGCCCCATTCCAATGATCTGTTGGTAAGCCGGATGCATCGCGATCGTAGTAGGAGATGAAATGTGAGCGGTTTGTTCTTGCCAAGCGTCTGCGAGCGCACGGAACTTTTGTGCAAGCGTCTCCCGGGTCATTGGAAAATAGTAGTGGATGGACGCCTTAATTGACCCGCTTATGAGTTGCTTCGATTCATCGCTCAAGCCTTCCGAATTCGATGGCCAGACTGCCAGAGCTTCGCCGGAAATCGAGTACTCTCTTAGCTGAAAATACGGCATCTTAGTCGAACAACTCCTTAGCTTTTTCTGTTATACTTCTGAAAAAGATGTTGTTCTTCAGATCGTGCAAGTTCTCAAAAATATCCCAAATTGCTTGGCTGTGAATATCGAACGAGCCCTGACGAAAAACGTCAATATCCAGTATCACAGCCACTACATTGTTGGCGACTGGTGGTTCCATAGATTCAGTTATTATGGCGACTGCCTGAAGCTCGTCAACAGGTATGACAAGTCGCATTAGAAAATTCGCGAGTCCTTGAGGAATTCCAGAAGCGATCTCTGGAATAGTAACAATATAGTCCTTAAAATCCCTTATTGGAAGTGGAATCTCAATGCGATTGATATAGCGAAGAGCCACTCTCGTAACCTCTTTGGGGTTACTCACGCTAGCATAAATGGTCCAGAGCTTTCTGCCCTCTTCGCGGAATGTTTCCCATCGATCATAGGGTTTAAACCGGTTAAACGTGAACCCATCTAGGCGCGCTTGAATTGTTTGTTTTCCGTCGGCGGTGCTGAATAGATAGCCGTCCGGTCCTCCCTTCACCTCTCGCAGTTCAGGCAGAATATTTGGCCTGAACTGAAACTGACCCTGGAAAGCTATCCGCTCCCGTTTGTTCGGATATGACAGCTTTACGGCATCGTAGACATTCAGTAGGTTTTCCAGTTTGATATCTTTGGGCAAGGTGGCTCGAATGTCTAAGATAGCTTCAGTTATGGGTGCGTTCTTGAAAATAATTGTTTCTGGCAAGGAACTGCCTTTTAAGATCCGGCGTATCGCTCTTTGACCGTCGCCAATCGATGACTGTCAACAATACGTTAACACGAAACCAGTCAAAACCTCAATCAATGTCTTTTACAGTGCTGTCCACCCATTGGAGAAACTCATGAAAACTGCCGCGGTAAGAGTGATGCGGGCGTTGGTGCGCGGCTTGAAGGCTTTCAAAACCGAGCGCAGGGGCTTTGTCTCGTTTGCGCAGAAAAAGTTCGCGTTAACCAAGGACGTGGCCGAAATTGGCGCAGTTGAACCCATTCTTATTTCCCAGGGTGGGCATGGTTTATTGGGATTGTTCTACTTCTCGGATGATATGTTCGAGCAGGCCGGCCCGAACGTGCAGCGTCGAGGCACTGGGGAGAGACCGCAACAGCGTCGCACCCTGCTGTGAGTGAATGCGGTCGGTCTGTGGTCAGCCACCTCGTCCCAGACGGCTGATGGCACTAGCACCAGGGGAAAATCTGCGAGCAACTCCACGCATCCCACTTCATCCAAGTGGATGAGGGGACCAGCATCGCAGACAGTTATTGGGGGCTCAGGTTCATTCCCGACCACGCAACCCCCAGGCCACGTCTTCCCGGATGAACGATTCCGCCAGCCGCCTGGAATGCGATTCCAGGTAACGGCGCAGCGCTTCCGCCAGCAGCTCGTTGAAATCGCCTATCCAGCCCTGCTCGAAAAAGGCCCGTGCGTCGGCGAGCAGTTCCTCCGGCAGCTCAGCCTGAATTGCAGTTTTCATGGATTCACCTCACTCTTAAGATTTTATCTCGGAATGCTTCCGTCCCGCAAATTCGCTCAGTTTGGTTCACCAGCATCAGTTGGTACTCCGTGATAATCAAAAAAGTTGTGAAGGTGGTTTTCTGGCTGTACTTCGAATCTCCTCAATTAACCGTTGAACATCGTCTAGCGTATGAAGAGTAACCCTGTTCTCCGTCAAGATGCTATCCACGAGCTCTCTGTACTCGATTGCCTCATCAGTGAATAAGCCGACTACAACCAACCGCAGTTCGCCCAATCTTTTGTCTGGCTTGTCATAGAGTGACCGACCTTCAACTGCATGCCTGCAAGCAACGTCTATGATTCTAGATTCCGTCGTCTGCTGAAAACGGACGGGTTCTATCAGGTTAAAGCGTCCATTTTGAAACCCAAAAGGAACAATCAAAGAGGTGCGGAAGGCCGGAACGGTAACGGTCACGTCTTTAACTATGAACTCCTCGACCGATTTTTCCTTAAAAACTTTGGAAAGGGCCTTTTCGACGGAAGGCGCCACATGTTTCAACGGCTGGCGATACCGACCACCGACTAATTCTTCGAATAACTCCTGCAGGTCCTGCTCCGGCTCCAGGACTTTCATCGGTCTTGGGGGAGTTATCTGTATTTCGTTCGCCCGTGTCGCGATAAAGCTTGTCAGATCCTCCAGCGTTTTGAACTGCTGACCGGCGACCTCCAATCGGCCTTCGATGGAGTTCTTAATGGCGTTGATCTGAGTCCAATCGTTGTCCTCGGAGCCAAAGAATTTTCGAATCCTATCGTTCCCTTGAGCTGTTTTCGCTCGGATAAATCTGCGCTCCGGACAAAATAATAGGACACCGATATTGGCTGCTTCGAGCCGCGACAGGTCCGGGCAGTACTGTATGAGGCAGTAGTAACCGTTTGAGAGATCCATAGCATTCCTCGCTACGCTTCCAACTCTGTGACGCTTCCTCACCTGGCAGAACGTTCCTGCAGGCCATTGAACTGTACTCAGCCTTTGATGAGACCGGCTTCCTGGAAGCTGTAGTAACCCTTCCGGCTGACGATGATGTGATCCAGAATGCGTAGGCCGAGGATGTTTCCGGCTGCGGTTAACTGGTTCTGGAGTTGCCTATCGGACTCGCTCGGTTGGGGATCGCCCGACGGGTGGTTGTGCGCGAAGATCACAGCGGCAGCTCGGTCGGCGATGACATCGGCAAAGACCTCGCGTGGGTGAACCGGGCTCTTGTCGAGTAAGCCGATGGTCACAACCCGCTTTTCGATGACTTCGTTTGCGCCATTCAGCGAGATGCAAAGGAAGTACTCCTGCTGTTTTCCAGCAATATCAGCGATAAGTGGAAGAACGTCTTGGGCAACAGTAATTTTGACCGTGTCCTTGAGCAGGTAACGTCGGGCGAGTTCGAATGCCGACAGAATCTGCGCTGCCTTGGCAAGTTTGACGCCGGGAATGGCCGTCAGATGTTCAAGCGCCAATTTCTCGCGATGTTCACGCACCAGGTTGACAACTTGCCGAGCCATGGTCCGCACATCAATATTA
>JACQUW010000288.1 GCA_016210115.1 Deltaproteobacteria bacterium
GCATCGGCACGCCCTGCGACAGCAGCAGCGTGGCGAGAAAATTGCGCTTGCGGCGCTCGCGCAGCGCGCGCACCGCGCCGTCGTCGCTCGGGCCCTCGGCGCCGCTGTTCCAGGACAGGTTGTGGTTGTGGCCGTCGCGGTTTTCCTCGCCGTTGGCCTCATTATGCTTCTCGTTATAGCTGACCAGATCGGCGAGCGTAAAGCCGTCATGAGCGGTGACGAAGTTGATGCTTGCGTAGGGGTGCCGGCCGCTGCGGCCATAGAGATCGGGCGAGCCCGTCAGCCGATAGGCAAGACTCCCGACCTGTCCCGCGTCGCCTTTCCAAAAGCGGCGGACCGTATCGCGGTACAAGCCGTTCCATTCCGCCCAGAGGACCGGAAAATTTCCGACTTGATAGCCTCCTTCGCCAAGGTCCCATGGCTCGGCAATGAGTTTGACCTGCGACAATACCGGATCTTGGTGAATGATATCGAAAAATGCTCCAAGGCGGTCCACCTCGTGGAGCTCGCGCGCCAGCGCCGCCGCCAGATCGAAACGGAAACCGTCGACGTGCATTTCTTCCACCCAGTAGCGCAAGCTGTCCATGATCAGGCGGAGCACCTGCGGGTGCGTCATATCGAGAGTGTTGCCGCATCCGGTATAGTCCATGTAGTAGCGCCGGTTATCGCCCACCAAACGGTAATAGGCCGCGTTGTCGATTCCCCGGAAGCAAAGAGTTGGTCCAAGATGATTACCCTCGCCCGTATGGTTGTAAACCACGTCCAGGATGACCTCTATTCCCTCGCGGTGCAGGGCTTTTACCAAAGTCTTAAATTCGTGGACCTGCTGCCCTAAGATTCCGCTGCTCGAGTAGCAGGCCTCGGGAGCGAAAAAGCCGATCGAGTTATATCCCCAGTAATTGGTAAGCCCGCGGTCCACAAGGTGCTTGTCCGCCACAAACTGGTGCACCGGCATCAGCTCAACTGCGGTCACGCCAAGCGAACACAGATAGTCGAGAACGGCGGGGCAGGTCAAGCCCGCATAAGTGCCCCGCAGCTCTTTCGGCACCTGCGGATGCAGCGCGGTGAATCCCTTGACATGCAATTCGTAGATCACAGTTTTGTGCCACGGAGTGCGCGGGGGTGAATCGGTTCCCCAGCTAAACGCCGGGTCGACAACAACACACTTCGGAACTCCGGCGGCGCTATCACGATCGTCCCGCGAAAGATCACCGTCCGGGTCGCCCATCGTGTAACCGAACAAGGCATCGCTCCAATAGATTTTGCCTCCGATCGCCTTTGCGTAAGGATCGAGGAGGAGCTTGGCGGAATTGAATCGGTGGCCCTCGAGAGGTTCGTAGGCCCCGTAGACACGATACCCATAGAGCTGGCCGGGACGCACCTCCGGCAAATAGATGTGCCATATCTGTGCCGTCTGTTCGGTCAGCTTGATCCGTTTTGTTTCCCGATGGCCTTTTGAATCGAATAAGCACAGCTCCACACCCGTTGCATTCTCAGAAAAAAGCGCGAAGTTGACGCCGGCTCCGTCCCAAGTCGCGCCTTGCGGATAAGGCTTCCCGGGCCAGACTTTCACGACGCGCGCCCTCCGCCGGCGTTTCGGCAAAAAACGGCAAAACTCCAGGTAGAGAGCGAAAGGCTCAGTTTGCCCGCCGCTTCGAGCTGTTCGGGGATATCGCTGCCATTTCCCTGCCACCGCTCCTCTGCCGAGTCGAGGCATTTCACCCAATTTCCTTCACTTAAAGAAAAGCCAACCGTGGCCCGGCGATCACTGAAGTTAAAGAGCATGCAAGCCTCCTCCAGGCGATGCCATCGCCGGATCAACAAAACTCTCTCTTCTTCGTAGCCGATGACTTCGAGATTTTTTTTGCTTAACCGCCGCAGGGCAGCGGATTGCTTGCGCAACTGGATGAGAGTCTTGTAAAGATTTAGAAGGATGCGGTGCCGGCCACCCTGGCTCAATTCGCGGTTCAGCTTAGAAGAAAAAAAGGTGGTTTCCTCCTGTGGGTCCGGAATGTCGCCCTGCCAGCCAAAAGCGGCAAACTCCTCTCGCCGCCCTCTTGTCACCGCTTCACCCAGGCCGGGATCCGAATGGCTTGTGAAATATAGGAAGGGGGCCGTCTCGCCATATTCCTCGCCCATGAAAAGAAGCGGAATGAACGGCGAAAGCAAGACGATGCCGGCGGTCAGTTTCAATCTTTCGAAACAGACGACTTCGCCCAGTCTTTCGCCTCGAGCGCGATTTCCCACCTGGTCATGGTTTTGGGCGAAGATCACGAAACGCTCCGCCGGGATGTGCCGGGAGGATCTCCCATGGCGGCGCCGGCGAAATGAGGAGTATTCCCCTGAATAGACAAATCCCTCCTTAACGGCTTCCACGAGTTGAGAAAACCGCCCGTAGTCCTGGTAATAGCCGTCCTGACTGCCGGTCATGATGACTCGGACCGAATGGTGGAAGTCGTCATTCCATTGCGCGTCGAGGCCGTAGCCGCCAACCTCGCGTGAACGGGTCAGGCGGGGGTTGTTGTCTGCGCTCTCTGCTATCAGATGGATTCGGCGGTTGAGCCGGTTTGCCGTCTCATGCACTTCCACGCCCAGTTCTTCAAGAAAGGGCATCGGAGAATGATCTAAAATCGTGTGGACGGCGTCGAGCCTGAACGCATCGATGTGAAATTCCTCGGTTAAATAAAGCGCGTTTTCGATGAAAAACCGCCGCACCTCATCGCTGTAAGGCCCATCGAAATTCAGCGCGGATCCCCACGGGTTCTGGTAGCGGTCGCTGAAATAGGGGCCGAAATCCCGCAGGTAGTTTCCCTCGGGTCCGAGGTGGTTGTAAACCACGTCGAGCGAGACGGCGAGGCCATGAAGATGACACGCGTTGACGAGCCTCTTCAGTCCCTCCGGCCCCCCATACGAGTTCTGCACGGCGAACGGATAAACGCCGTCATATCCCCAGTTTCTTTCCCCCGGAAACTGGCCTACGGGCATGATCTCGATAGCGGTAACGCCCAGCTCCTTCAGATAGTTGAGGCGCGGGATGATCGCATCGAAAGTCCCTTCCGCCGTAAAGACTCCCGCGTGAAGCTCGTAGACGATGTAGTCCTCCAGCGGGAGACCAAACCAATGATGATCCTGCCACTGGAAACCGGAGCTGATCACCTGGGAAGGGCCGTGGACGCCCTGAGGCTGAAAACGTGATGCGGGATCCGGACGATCGAGCGCTCCGTCGAGTCTGTATTTATAGAGCGTTCCAGGACCCGTATTATCGAGGCTGACATGATGGTACCCCAAGGCGCTCCTTTCCATCGGGAGCAGCCGTTCTCGGCCGCCCATGAGGTTCAGTTCGACTGTTCGAGCATTGGGCGCCCAAACCAGAAAATCAGTCCGGCCGTCGCGATAGACCGCGCCCAGATTTTTCGCCGCCGTCTTATCCGTTGAAATGAGATTCATTTGGTGCTTTGAATGCTTTGCCCTCCGACGTGGTAAGTGAACCGTTCAAAACAGCACACTAGCTCCCCATTTCACTTTTGAAGAAAACCACCGCGAGCGGGGGTAGCGTCAGCGTGAGAGAATGGTGGCGCCCGTGAACGGGAACCGGGGAAGCTTCCACTCCACCCAGATTTCCCTGGCCGCTTCCGCCGTAATGCGCGGCATCACTATTGAGAACCTCCCGCCAGAGTCCGCCTCTCGGGGCGCCCACCCGGTAATTGCGGCGGACGATCGGAGTGAAGTTGCAGGCAGCCAGGATAACGGTATCCGTGGAACCTGCCTCGCGCATCAAGCTAAGTACGCTCGATTCGGCATCGCTGCAATCGATCCATTCAAAGCCGGCCGGATCGCAGTCCAGCTCATGGAGCGCCGGCTCCTCTTTGTACAGGCGGTTTAAATCCGCCACCCAATTTTGCATCCCCGCGTGAAAAGGAAAACGTAACAGGTCCCATTCCAGGCTCGCGTCGTGAACCCATTCCCTCCACTGGCCAAACTCGCCGCCCATGAACAAGAGCTTTTTCCCGGGCTGCGCGTACATGTATCCGAACAACAACCGCAGGTTGGCAAATTTTTGCCAGTCGTCGCCGGGCATCTTACCGAGCAGCGAGCGCTTGCCGTAAACGACTTCGTCATGCGAGAGGGGAAGGACAAAGTTTTCGTGGAAAGCGTAAAGCATACGGAAGGTGACCTTGTTGTGGTGGTATTTTCTAAAAACAGGATCCTGAGACATGTATTCGAGCGTGTCGTGCATCCAGCCCATATCCCACTTGAGGCCGAATCCCAATCCACCTACGTAGGTTGGGCGCGAGACCATGGGCCAGGCCGTGGATTCCTCGGCGATGGTCTGCGTGTCCGGATGGCTCTTGTAGACCTCCAGATTGAAACGGCGCAGGAATTCGATCGCCTCGATGTTCTCCCTTCCGCCGTACTGATTGGGGATCCATTCGCCCTCTTTTCGGGCGTAGTCCAGGTATAGCATCGAAGCCACCGCGTCCACGCGCAGGCCATCCGCGTGGTAGCGGTCCAGCCAGAACAGGGCGTTGCTGATCAGGAAGCTTTGCACTTCGCGCCGGCCGTAATTGTAAATATAACTGTCCCACTCTCGGTGAAGACCCTGCCGCGGGTCGGCATGCTCGTAGAGATGGCTGCCGTCGAAAAAAGCCAGGCCGTGCTCGTCGGTGGGGAAGTGGGAGGGCACCCAATCCAGGATGACGCCGATGCCGTTCTGATGAAGCCTGTCGACGAGAAACATAAAATCCTGCGGCGTCCCATAGTTTGCCGAGGGGGCAAAATACCCTGTGGTCTGGTACCCCCAGGACCCGAAGAAAGGGTGATGCATCACCGGGAGGAACTCCACGTGCGTAAAGCCCATGCGGGCGACGTATTCGGTCAGTTGATCCGCCAACTCTCTGTAGGAAAGTGAACGGTTCGCTTCCTCCGCCACTCGTTTCCACGATCCGATATGGGCTTCGTAGATGGCCATTGGCTTGGTCAGCGCATTTCTGTCCCTTCTTTTATCCATCCATTGCCGGTCGTTCCACAGGTAGTTCAGATCCCAGACGATGGAGGCCGTCTTCGGCGGTATTTCGTTGAAGATCGAAAAGGGATCGGCCTTTTCGACCCGATAACCGAGATAGCGAGAATGAATCCGGTACTTGTAGAGAGTCCCTTTGCCAATGTTCGGAATGAAGCCTTCCCAGATCCCGGAGCTGCCGCGGGACCTGAGCGGGTGAGTTTCCTTTTCCCAGCCGTTAAAGCTTCCCATAACAAAAACCCGGTCCGCGTTAGGAGCCCAAACGGCAAAATAGGTCCCCTCGAGTCCACGGACGCTCATCGCATGAGCGCCCAGCTTTTCATGCAGAGAGAAGTGACTCCCTTCGTTGAAGAGGTAAAGATCGTTATCCGTCATAAGCGTAACGTCGTAAGAGACCGGTTGCTGTTCAGCCATTGTTCCTCCCTCAACCCGGTTGAGCTCGCCATTCATCTCATTGCTGTCCGAATCAGCTTCAATGAAGCTCACTCCGCGGCTCGACCCATGAGCTGAAGGATGCCTTCCAACGGCACCCCCAGCCACTCCGGACGATTGTTGAGCTCATAGCCCAACTCGTAAACGGCTTTCTCTAAAAGATAAAGATCGAGCAGGAAGCCGAGCTCGTCGCTCGAGTGGGGGAGAAAGGAGCCCGCGCGTGCGATATCCAGATAGGCCTTCAGAAAGATCACGGAGACCCATATATTCCAAAATCGAGCCCACTCTCTCAGATCGGGGAGGTCCTCCGGGCGATATTCCCCGGTCTTCAATCGCGCGATTGAGGCGTAGTTAAACGAACGGAGCATACCCGCGACGTCTCTGAGCGGCGATCGTTTGATCCGCCGCTCGCCAATAGGACGAGCGGGTTCACCTTCAAAGTCTATGATCACAAAGTCTTTTCCCGTAAAAAGCACCTGACCGAGGTGGTAGTCGCCGTGGCAGCGAATGCGCATAGCCGTGTTTTTCCTGTCGACGATCTGGCGAAAACGATCGAGGATCTCTCTTTTCAGGCCTAGAACTCTGTCGGCGTCCCGGCAAATGTCCTCGGGCAGGCTTCTTAACCGCTTGCCGAGAAGACTCAACGACTGATCCGCCAGCGTGCGCAGGCTCTGATACAGAGCCCTGCGGTAGAAAGGCGTAAAGGGTTCGGGGGCGAAGGCGGGATCGTCCGCCCGAGAGGCCAAGGCCATATGCAGCTCGCCGGTCCGCAGGCCGAGCAGGCTTGCTGAGGCACCGTATGAGCCGATCGTCTCCTGCGGGAGTGAAGGGATATCCTTTTCGATGAGGGCCTGCATCGGCTCATTGGGCAAGACAGCTTTTTCCCCTTTAGCCGCTCTGGCCAAAGCCTGGTCGAAATATTGTCCTAAGGCGTGCAAGGTGTAGCGCCAGGCGTCCCCTTCGTTTGGAACCAGGCCGTGGAGAATCCCTACGGTGCCGAGGTCGCTGTGATTCCTTTGATACTCAAGGCTCCCGGCAAGCGGCGGAATATGCCTGAAAGAGGTCTTCTCGAGAATGAAACGGCCGATTTCCAGATCGGGGTTGACCCCTTCCTGGAGACGACGAAAAACTTTAAGGATAAAGCGGTCACCAAAGGTCACTGAAGTGTTGCTCTGCTCTCTTTTGGAAAAAGAGGGCTCGAGGGGTTTTTCCTCAGGGCTCCAGATTTTTCGCATGAGCTTTGAGGGTGTTGCCGTGATCTCGCCGGACTCGCCCTTGAACCGCCGGCGGCGCGAAATGGCATCCAGCAATGACTTGCAAAAATCGCTGTCAAACAGCGCGTCGAAAAGCGCGCCTTCGCGCTCCCAGCCCTTACCTTTGATCCGTAATCGCGCAATGACGGCATTGGGATGCGCCTGCTCGATCTCCACCGCTCGCTCCCCGTCTCTAAAAACGAGAGGCAGGAGATAGTTTTCAGGCGTTCCCGTCCCATACTGGACTTCTGCGACCGTCAGATAGGCGACGGAGGAGTCGGACGGAATGCGGATCTTTTCGGTTATCTTGACCGCTCGAATCTGCCGCGCCTTCCCCCCAAACCAGCGGCAGGATTTAAGATAGTTCGGGAGAAACTTTTCCAGTTCGGCCTGTCCCTTCTCCTCCAGAATCGCACCCCAGAAACCGGTTACCTCAATGGTCCCAAGCTCTTGTTCTCGCCCGGCGGCGGCGACGTCCGAAATACGCGGCGGTTCGAGCTCGAACCAATAAAAGGCGTGCGGGCCCAGCGTGATGAAATAAGGCAGCTCGCCGATGGGAGGAAAATGGTTCTGGCTGAAGAGTTCAACCGGGACCATTCCCTTAAACGCGGAAAGGTCAAGCTCGACAAAATTGACAAACCGGGAGAGATTCGCCACGACGAGAATGATTTCATCGCGAAAACGGCGAATGAATGTCAGCACCTTCGGATTCTCCGGATAAAGAAACTCGATGGTGCCCCGGCCAAAGGCCTGGAATCGTTTTCGCAACAAGATCAGCCGCTTCATCCACCAGAGAAAGGAGTGAAGATTCTGGCTCTGCGCTTCCACGTTGATGGCTTCGTAGTGATATTCGGGATCGATGATGACCGGAAGGTAGAGTCGCTGCGGATTCGCGCGGGAAAATCCGGCATTGCGATCGGCGCTCCAGTGCATCGGAGTACGGACTCCGTTTCGGTCCCCCAGGTAGATATTGTCTCCCATTCCGATCTCGTCGCCATAGTAGATGACGGGCGTTCCCGGAAGGGAGAACAGCAGGCTTTTCATCAGCTCGATTTTTCTCCGGTTGTTTCCCAGCAAAGGGGCAAGCCGGCGGCGAATGCCCAAATTGATGCGCGCCTGAGGGTCCTGCGCATAAACTTTGTACATGTAGTCGCGGTCTTCATCGGTCACCATTTCCAGAGTGAGCTCGTCGTGATTGCGCAAGAACAATGCCCATTGGCACGTTTCGGGTGCGCGGGGAGTCTGATCCAGAATATCGATGATCGGGAAGCGATCTTCCATGTAAATGGCCATGAAGAGCCGGGGCATGACGGGGAAATGGAAGGCCATGTGGCACTCGTCTCCTTCTCCAAAGTAAGGCACGGCCTCCTCCGGCCACTGATTGGCCTCGGCCAAAAGCATCCTGTTCCCGTATTTTTTGTCCACGTACTGGCGAAGCTCTTTCAAGAAGACGTGCGTCTCGGGGAGATTCTCGCAGGTGGTTCCTTCCTGCTCATAAAGATAAGGGACGGCATCGAGCCGCATTCCATCGATTCCCATCGCGAGCCAGAAATCCACGACCTTGAACAAGGCCTTCCGAACCTCGGGGTTGGCGAAGTTAAGATCCGGCTGGTGGGAATAGAAGCGATGCCAGAAGTAGGCGCGCGCCACCGGATCCCATGACCAGTTCGAAGTTTCAAAATCCTTAAAGATGATGCGAGCCTCCGTGTACTTCTCGGGCGTATCATTCCAGACGTAAAAGTCGCGCGCGCGGCTGTCGGGTCTCGCGCGCCGCGCTCGCTGGAACCAGGCGTGTTCGTCCGAGGTGTGATTGACGACAAGCTCGGTGATGACGCGAAGGCCGCGGGAGTGCGCCTCCTTCAAGAATACGTTGAAGTCCTGCAGGTTTCCGTAATGGGGGTGAATATCGGTGTAATCCGCTATGTCGTAGCCGTCGTCGCGCAGAGGGGAAGGATAAAACGGGAGCAGCCAGAGAGCGGTTACTCCGAGATCCTGGAGGTAATCCAATTTCTGGGTGAGGCCCCGGAAGTCCCCGATGCCGTCTCCATTCGCATCGTAAAAAGCCCGAACGTGGGTTTCATAAATGATCGCGTCTTTGTACCAAAGAGCATCGCTTTCCAGCGCCCGAGAGCCGTTTCGACGATCTTTCATTGCGGGCTTGGACCTACATGAAGTAATCGAAATCTTTTTCCGTGCGAACGCGCCGCCGGAAACGGAAAATATGCGCCGGCGTCACGCGCGGATCGAGCTCCACGTAATTTCGCGGCCCCTGCCAGATATAACGGGCGTCGCTGAGAAGATCGTGCGCTTGATATGAACGGCCGGCGCCAAGGCCTAGAGCTTCGAGCGAGAAGTGCAGCCATCCGGATTGCTTGTGGTGTGGATCAAGGTTGACGACCACCAGAATGACGTTGGCCAGATCGCCGGTCGTCTTGCTGTAGCAAATAATCTGATCGTTATCCGCGGCGTGAAAGCGCAAGCTCCAGTCGCTTTGTAAAGCCGGGTTCTCGCGCCGGATTCGGTTCACCCGGGCGATGTAATCCCTCAGGGTGTCCGGCCGCTCGATCGGCCAGTGCCTGATTTCATATTTCTCGGAGTTAAGGTATTCCTCGCTGCCGGGCTCTCGCGGCAGATTCTCGCAAAACTCAAAAGCGGGGCCGTAAATACCGTAACTGGCCCCTAACGTCGCGGCCAGAACTAATCGGGTCATGAACGCCGGCCGGCCGCCGAACTGCAGATACTCGGTCAGGATATCGGGAGTGTTCGGCCAAAGATTCATCCGGAAATATTCGCGGACCTCTGTTTGCGTCAATTCAGTCAAGTACTCGGTGATCTCCGCGCGGGTATTGCGCCACGCAAAATACGTGTACGATTGGCTAAAGCCCAGCCGGGCAAGCTCGTACATCACCTTGGGACGGGTAAACGCTTCGGAAAGGAAAATCACGTCCGGGTGATCTCTTTTGATTTCATTGAGAATCCATGCCCAAAACCGGAAGGGTTTGGTGTGCGGATTGTCGACGCGGAAGATGCGAACGCCCTGCTCGATCCAAAACAGGAGAACTCCTTTGAGCTCTTGCCATAGATCGCGCCACGCGTCCGTTTCGAAATCGAGCGGATATATGTCTTGATATTTTTTCGGGGGATTTTCCGCATACTGGATGCTCCCATCGGGTCGCCGGCGGAACCATTCCGGGTGCTCCCGGACGTACGGATGATCGGGGCTGCATTGGAACGCGAGATCTAACGCGACCTCGATGCCGCGCTCCCTGGCCTTGGCCAGAAGCTCTTTGAAATCATCCAGAGTGCCGAGCGAAGGGCTGACGGATTTGTGTCCTCCTTCTTCGGACCCGATGGCCCAGGGGCTTCCGGGATCTTCGGGTGTCGCCGCGTCGGTGTTGTTTTTTCCCTTTTTGTGAGTTTTGCCGATCGGGTGGATGGGCGGCAGGTAAAGCACGTCGAATCCCATCGACTGAATGTATGGCAAACGAGCTTCACAGTCCTTGAACGTGCCATGCCGGCCTGGCTCGGCTGAGCTCGAGCGGGGAAACATCTCATACCAGGTGCTGAAGCGGGCCTCTTCCCGGTCAACAACCACCGGAAGCTCCTTGTCATAATGGGTCGAGAAGCGCTTGTCCGGATACCTCGCCATCAGGCGCGAGATCTCCCGCAAAAGAGATCCTGCTACGATATCGCTACAGGGCTCCCGCCCCCGTGCCCTTAGGGTTTTGGCGTATTGCCGCAATTTCTCGGAGTTTTCGCCCTCCGCCCTCTTCGTTGCTTCATCAATGAGCTGCGCTCCGATCAGGAACTCGAGGGAAACTTCTTGGCCCGCCGCGACCTTTTTCTCCAAATCCCGCTGCCAGCAGGCAAAGCGGTCGACCCAGCCTTCCAGCGTGTAAAAATAAAGCCCGATGTTCTCGACCGTAAACTCGCCGCGCCAGCGATCATTGGGCATTGGCTCCATAGCCACTTCGGTCCAATCTCCGCCGTCTCTGCGGTACTTTAGGACGGAAGAAAGCAGATCGTGGCCGTCCCCACAGATGTCTGCCTCAACGATCACTTTTTCATGGACCGTCCGTTTGATCGCAAAACGGCCCCCGTCCAGCTCCGGCTGGACGTTCTCGATGATAACGCGCCTGCGTCCTTCCTCGGGTAAAGTCATGAGATTCGACGATTGGCCAAGGATTGCCGTATTTCCCCGAAAACGGTTCCCTCAGGGGCAGGCTTTCCGGTCGCAGCCGATGTAATCGTGAAACGCGAAAAGTGAAACGTGAATGGGCTCCGATTCACTTTTCACTTTTAATTTCTTACACTCCGCCTCGCCATTGAGGGCTGTGCGATCCCGATCACCCTTTCTTGCTTTCCTGGTTCCCGGCTAGTTTTCTGACGGAGATCTTAACCGTATTCGGGCTTATCTCCTGCAGCGTCAGCTCCTTGGGATACTCGATATTTTGAGCCGAAACGACAAAAGTTCTGCGCCCTAACTCGGCCAGAGCTCCGTCGATGGTGACTCTCAGTTTTCGCCGTTCAAAAAGATAAAAAGAGCGTCTCGGCCCGACAAAGGTCGCGTTGACTTCCGGCGGCTCGATCCGTTGCAGCTCAAAGTCCGGAGGAAGATTGGCGACCCTCACGGGAATCTTGTAGCGAACTTCAACTGTCTTTGAACCCGGGACGAAAAGGTACCAAAACCCGAGAGCCAGACATAACGCCGCAACCTTTGCCAGCCAGTTCTGTTTCAAAAGCTGGAAAGAGAATTTCGCCCGGGTCGGGGGTGGATACTTCTCCTCCAGGAAAGCCTGAATGACGGCTCCCAATTCCTGAGGACTGCCCACCACCCAAAGTTTTCCATCCCTCGCAACAGAAATCTTACCTCTTTCCTCCGATACTGCAATGCAGAGGGCATCGGTCAATTCCGCCAGGCCCAGCGCCGCGCTGTGGCGTGTCCCCACATTAGAGAGTTGCTGAAAGTTCTTGGACAGGGGCAGGTGAGCGGCAAAACGGGCGATCTGATTCCCGTCGACGATGACCGCGCCGTCGTGTCCCGGAGAATGACGATCAAAAATGCTCTTTAATAAAGGCTCGCTGATTCTACCGTTCAGCTCGATTCCTCCGGTGATGTGCCTTTCGATAGGGTTCTTGCCCCGTATCACGATCAAAGCCCCGGTTCTCTCCTTGACAAAATCCGCCACCGTTCTAACGAGGACGTCGACGGCTTCGGATCGAACCGGCGGGGCGAAGTTAGGGGAAAATCTCCATGTCGCGATTCTTTCAAAAAGCTGTCGCAGTTCCTCCTGGAATATGACAACGATAATGATCAGGAAAATCGCAAAGAAGCCCTGGAAAATCCAAGCCGTTAGCTGGAGGTCGAACTCTCTGGCAACCATGTAAACGGCTGCAAGAATAAAGATCCCTCTGACGACGAGGGCCGCTCGGGTCCTCCTGGCCCAAACGATCGCGGTGTAGAGCAAAACGGCAACAAAGGCGACGTCAATAATGTCGGAGATCGAGATCGCACGGAACGCCCCCATAATGACACCTCTTCTTTGTCTCGGGTATTCCTTTTCGCGGCCAACGAGCTATACTATTTTATCACCGTTGAATGCCTCGTTGAACTCAAAGAGCGAGGGCGGATTTTTTTTCATCGCCGGACGAAGGCCAATTCGGCACCCTTGACGATCCGTTCGGAGCGCTTTCGGAGAAATGCAGTCCCCTTGTACCGTCCTCATCGTATTGGCAACCCTGATTTCTTTCCCCACCCGGACTCCGGCAAAGGAAATTCAGCTTCGCTTTGTCACCTGGAGGCCTGAGGCAGCCTGGGTTTGGGACCGGGTGATTGCCGATTTCGAGGCTGAAAATCCGGGAGTTAAAATTGTCCGGGAGGTCGGGCCCCATTCATCCACCGAATTTCACGATCTGGTTACGCAGAAGCTTCGAAACCGCGATCCGGGGATGGATGTCTTCTTCATGGATGTTATCTGGCCGGCTGAATTCGCCAGCGCCGGCTGGACTCTTCCCCTGGATCGCTTCTTTCCACCCTCAGAGCAGAAGGAGTTTCTTCCGGCCCCCATTCAGGCCAACACCTATCAGGGCCGGATTTACGGCGTGCCCGTTTTTATCGATGCGGGACTTCTCTATTACCGCAAAGACCTCTTGCAAAAGCATCATCTCCCGCCTCCGCGCACGTGGCCGGAGCTCGTGGCTAATGCCAAAGTGATTCTGGCTAAAGAGACGGACCCGCATCTCACCGGCTTCTCCGGGCAATTTAAGCAGTACGAAGGACTCGTCTGCAATATGATGGAGTATATCCTTAGCAACGGAGGGTCGCTATGGGATGAAAAAGAGCTCAAGAGCGCGCTGGAGCTTCCGAGGGCCAAGCAAGCGGTTGTCTTTGTCCGTGATCGAATTATCGGCGAGATATCGCACCGGGGCGTTTTGGCCTATCAGGAGCCGGAATCGCTGGCGCTCTTCAGTGAGGGAAAGGCGATTTTTCACCGCAATTGGCCTTATGCCTGGCAGGCGGTGAACGACCCGAGAAAATCGAAAATTTCCGGAAAGGTGGGAATGCGACCTCTGCCGGCTTTTCCAGGCGGCAAGAGTGTGGCGGCTTTGGGCGGCTGGCAACTGGGGATCAGCCGATTTTCGAGAAAGCCGGAACTGGCCTGGAAATTTGTTGCGTTCATGACCGGCCGAGAGATTCAAAAAAGGCTCGCGCTAACCGGCTTGGCGCCCACCCGAAAGGGCCTCTACGAGGATGCCGATATTATCGGGAAAAATCCCCAATTTAAATCCCAACTCGAAACCTTTCTGCTCGCCGTCCCTCGCCCGCGCACGCCTGTTTATAGTCCGCTCTCTAACATCATGCAGCGCTATTTCAGCTCCGCGGTCGCCATTCCCGCCTCAGATGTCGATCAACTGGCCCGTCTCGCTGCAAGAGACACGGACCGCGTCTTGGACCTTCTGAGAGAAAAAAGCCGGCCATGAGGGCTTCCAACCGCATCGCGATTCAATTTCTGCTGGCGAGCTTCGTTCTCGTCGCGGTTTTTATTTTGTACCCCGTGATCGAATCGTTTCGCTTGAGTTTTTATCGTCTAATCTTGACGCTTCCCTGGCTCGGGCAAAAATTCGTCGGCGGAGAAAACTACCTCGATCTGCTGACAGATCCCATCGCGCTGCGTTCGCTCATGACTACCGTTACGTTCGTGGCGGTGACAACTCCCTTGGAAGTTCTTTTGGGTCTCGGAATCGCCCTCATCTTGAACGAGTCTTTTCGCGGCCGCGGCGCCGTTCGGGCCATTGTGCTGGTTCCGTGGGCGATTCCCACGGTGGTCTCTTCGCAGATGTGGCGGTTCATTTTCAACGACCGCTACGGCCTCTTCAATGTTTTTCTCTTTGGAGACCAAACAGAGCTTTACATCGCCCCTTTGGCCGACCCGGCACTTGCCCCTTTGGCCGTTATGGCGGCTGAAGTTTGGAAGACCACCTCTTTCGCGTTCCTCGTGATTCTGGCCGGCTTACAGGCCATACCCACCGATCTCTACGAGGCGGCGAGCATTGACGGGGCCACGGCCTGGCAGAAATTTCGCTTCATCACTTTGCCTTTAGTAAAACCCGCGCTGCTGCTGGCCCTCTTGTTCAGGAGCATCGATGCTCTGCGCGTCTTCGATCTGGTCTTCGTGATGACCCAGGGAGGACCCGCGGACGCGACGAACGTACTCCAGTTTTATGGCTACAAGAAGAGCTTTGCGGAGGGGATGATCGGTTATGGGTCCGCTATCTCGGTTGTGGTTTTTATCCTGTCGCTGGCGCTTTCCGTGATCTATATTCGATCTATGGGAAGTCGCATCCTGGAGAAGCGCGAAGCGAGATAAACAAAATCAGATGAGTAACAAAATCGTTTTGCTGGGCGCGGGACTGGCGGTCGCTGCCTTCAGCTTGCTCCCTTTTACGTGGTTCGTACTGACATCCCTGAAGAGCCCCAGCGAAATTACGGCGATACCGCCCGAGATCGTGCCCGGCTTTTACTGGGGCTTTTATCGCTCGGCTTTGGAAAATTACGGGCTGCTTAGATACCTCAGAAACAGCGTGATCGTGGCGGGCGCGACAACGCTCGCATGCCTGGCGATCGGCTCTTTAGCGGCTTATGCTCTGGCCCGGTTTCATCTTGCCTGGACCAGATACTATCTTTTGCTTCTCCTCATGCTTTCAACCTTTCCCCAGATTGCCATCGCGGGACCTGTGTGGAGGATCTTGAACTCTCTCAACTGGCTGAACACTTATCATGGGCTGGTCGCGGCCTACATCGCTCTCTCGCTGCCGCTGGCGATCTGGATTCTGACGACGTTTTTTAGCGAGTTGCCTTACGAGATCGAAGAAGCGGCATTAATCGACGGTTGCAGCCGGCTGCAGGCCTTGTGGAAAGTGGTGCTTCCCCTGGCCGCGCCCGGGATTTTTACAGCGGCCATCCTGATCTTCATCCATGCCTGGAATGAGTTTTTCTTTGCCTTGCTCATCGTGACCAGCCCGGATCGCCAGACGTTACCCGTAGGCATCGCGCTCTTCCCCGGCGAATACACGATGCCTTGGGGTGAAATTGCCGCCGCTTCGACAATGGCTACTCTTCCACTGGTTTTGTTGACCCTTGTTTTTCAACGCCGGATCATCCGCGGGTTGTGCGCCGGAGGGGTGAAAGGATAATGGGAGAAATGGCGAGCGGAGCGCTACCCGCCCTGGTCAAAGGCCGAGCCGAGGGAGGTGCCGTATTGCTGGACTAGAAGTGAGGGAACTTTCTAAAGCTTTTGGAGCCACTCCGATACTGCGGGACATCTCCTTTGAAGTCCCCGAAGGGGAATTTTGTGTCGTGCTGGGTCCGTCGGGCTGCGGCAAGACGACGCTTCTTCGCCTTGTGGCCGGATTGGAAGCCCCATCCACGGGAGAGATTTTTCTTGAAGGCAGTCGAATCGACGCTTTGCCGCCGCGCGAGCGGGATGTTGCCTTTGTTTTCCAGAGCTACGCCCTTTACCCCCACATGACCGTCTTTGAGAACCTCGGCTTCTCGTTGCGCCTGCGAGGGTTCTCAAAAAATGAGATCCAATCTAAGGTGACCGAAGCGGCGCGGCTCTTGGAGCTCGAAGGTCAACTACAACGGAAACCGCACGAGCTCAGCGGCGGGCAGAGGCAGAGAGTGGCCTTGGGCCGCGCGATCGTGCGCCAGCCGAAAATCTTTCTCTTTGACGAACCCCTGTCCAATCTCGATCCAGCGTTAAGGGCAAGCATGCGCATCGAGCTTGCCCGTCTTCATGAGAGATTAAAGCCGACCATCCTTTATGTCACCCATGACCAAGCCGAAGCCATGATCCTGGGAGAGACAATCATGGTTCTGAACGAGGGCGAACTCCAGCAGAGCGGATCTCCGTCGGCCATCTACCATCAACCGGCCAATACCTTTGTCGCGCGCTTTGTCGGTCATCCGCAAATGAATCTTATCGAGGGAAAGTTGGATGACAAAGGACGACTCTTTACGAGCAATGGCTTCGAATTGGAGCTTTCTGGCGCCGTATGGAAAGGGTGGGGAACGTTTGCGGGAAAATCGCTCACCCTTGGCATTCGGCCGGAAGATCTTTATCCGGCCGGAGCCGAAGAGCCCTGGATTAGGGGCGAAGTGGAGATGGTTGAGGACCTTGGCTCTGAGCAATTCGTGCACCTGAAGCGTGAAGGGGTTCGAATCGTAGTCCGCCTTCCGGTTAACGTGCGCGTTCGGCGCGGTGAGATTTTGGATCTCAAAGCCGACCCCGACCGGCTCCACCTTTTTCATCACGGAAATCGGGTAAACCCCTGAATGTTTGTCTTTTCCTTCAGGGTATTTGTCACCCGCGCGAAATCATTAGATTTTTGCAATGGGTAAACTGGCATACCCATTGCCTCGTCAAAAGAACTACGGGGATGAATCAACGGGATTATCGCAAAATAATACAAAGGAGGAGCTAAGAACATGGTGGCAAAAAAAGTCGCGCCGTTTCTAATTTTCATTTCCCTGATCGCTACGGGTTGCTCTGCTCCGCTCACAACACGTGAGAGGGCAGCGGTCATCGGGGGTTTAGGCGGAGCCGCTGTCGGCGGGGCAATCGGTGCCGCTACGGGTCATCCCGGCGCCGGGGCCGCGATCGGCGGAGCAACGGGTCTTTTGGGTGGCGCTTTAATCGGCGACGATATGCAGCGCCGAGAGTACCACGACCGGTATTACCGGAGGTAGCGGGGGTTTGTCTCGAGCGGCGGCGCTCCTGGTCAACAACCTGAAGGAACGCCGCTGCTGTTCCTATCTGCCGGCTCCGGTTTGTATGGAATCTCCTACAGATCGAATGGAGGGATTCGAAGACAAGATTCTTTCCTCCCAATTACTAAGTTGTTTTTGCCTGTGAAATTATGGGAGTTCCTGAAAACGGCCCTCTAACCCGCATTGGCATATCGTTTGCGGCTCATAAACCACACAACCGTTTCTGTCTTTCGCTAAATCCAAAACGAAAGGAGGAAAGCCAATGGCAGTTTGCGAGACCTGTGGTAACGAATACGACAAGGCGTTTGAAATCAGTATGGCTGGAAGCCGGCATGTTTTCGACAGCTTTGAATGCGCCATCACAGCTCTGGCTCCTACGTGTTCTCACTGCGGTTGCAGGATTGTCGGCCACGGTGTGGAGGCGGATGGATCGATGTTTTGTTGCGCCAACTGCGCCAGTGAATCCGGGATCAAAGGCTTAGAGGATCGGGTTTGACCGGTCGCGGTCGCTTCCGAGAGAGGGAGAATCTTTATGATCGGTCAAAGGCAGACTATTCCACTGCGAGTCTACCAAACAGACAATCAGATCATGTTAGCCGCTCCCATGCCGGGGCTGGAGGCTGAAGACATCTCGGTAACGATTGCTGGCGACCACATTGAAATCAGAGGCGAGGATCGGGGCCCGGGCCAGGACCAACGGGATCTGCTCGTTGAGGAGTGGAGGATCGGGCCTTATTATCGCGAAGTTTCCTTGCCTCAACCCGTCAACGGCGCCCTTGCGAACGCTACGTATGGCAACGGAGTCCTGATTCTTTCGATGCCGAAGTTGGAAAAAGGGGCGACACAGGGTACACGCGTTGATTTCCAATTGCAGCCAGTTGGCCCGGGACGTGGAGAGCGTATCGGGCATACAGGCAGAGACATGCATCCCATGGAGACTCAGCAGCATCTGAAGAAACACGCGTGATCCGGCTTCTTCAAGATAAGCCATGGAGGTCCCCGTACATGGAGGTTCCATTAGAGGTCACTTTCCGTAACGTTCCCAAAAGTCCAGCCATCGATTCGCTCATTCGTAAAAAGGCTGCAAAACTGGACAAAGTCTGCGACCACATAACGAGTTGCAGAGTTGCGATCGAAAAACCCCATGAACATCAGCAGAGCGGGAACCCGTTCCGGGTCCGCATCGACATTACCATCCCCCCTGGCCATGAAATGGTGATCACACGAAATTCCGGAGAGGGGGAGCGCCGTGACAATCTGGCGTCAGTGGTGCGGAGCGCGTTTGATTCTGCGCTTCGCCAGCTCAAGGAGCTTGTGAGCAGGCAGCGCAGGGACATCAAGAGCCATCCGGAGCAGGATGTCGGCGGCTT
This sequence comes from Deltaproteobacteria bacterium, assembly GCA_016210115.1. GTDB lineage: Bacteria > Desulfobacterota > Binatia > UBA9968 > UBA9968 > JACQUW01. Next base: position 18,346 of record JACQUW010000288.1, read on the forward strand.
TGTTGTCAGGGTATTCCGGCGGAAAGGATACGGGTTTGTCCAGGCCCTCGACGGCCGCGAGATATACTTCCACAAGAACAGCGTCCTCAACGGAGATTTCGACCGGATGGAGGTCGGAACGGGTGTCCGGTTCGTCGAAGAAGAAGGAGAGAAAGGGCTGCAGGCGAGCACCGTCCAAATCGTGGACAAACCCGGACCATAGATCGGGTTCCGGATTTTCGGCATCCGGCGGGAAGGAATCGTGCGATGATCACTCGACAGCAACTCGAGCGTCTCGCTGCTCTGAAGAGTGACGAGGGAATTCTCAGCGCCTACCTCACGATCGATCCGCAGCTCATGTACGATCGCAATCAACCGCTGACCCGGTTTAAGGGAGCCGTCAAAAGCGCCAGCCGGCGGCTGAGGACGACACGATCGCCGGAGGTCCTCGAACGGGAAGGCAAAAGGGTCCTTGAATTCCTCTCGAAATGGGAGCTGATTGGGCGCGGGCTCGTCATTTTTTCTTCTCAGCCGGCGCAAATCTGGGAGACGGTTTCTCTTGAAGTTCTCGTGCCGAACTTTGTCGATGTCGACGCGACCACCAAGACCGGCATCCTTGCCCGGGTATTGGACGACTACCCTCCTTTGGTGGTTGCGGTCGTCCAGAAAAATAATGCCGCCATTTACATTTCACAGCAGCGGGTTTCCGAAGAGACGACCCGAGTCAAAAGCGAGGTCCCTGGTAAGCACGAGCAGGGCGGATGGTCTCAGGGCCGTTTCCAACGGCACGTGGAATTCCATATTGCCGAACACCTGAAAAAATTCGTGGAAGAGATAAAGGAACTGGATCGCGTTCAGCCTTTTAAGTACCTGGCCGTCGGCGGCACCGAAGAGACGGTCAACGATCTCTTGAAAATCCTTCCCGAGCCTTTCTCCAAAAAAGTGATAGGAGCCTTTTCTGTCGATTTGAAGCATGAGACCGAAGCGGAGACTCTGGAGCGCGCCTGGAAAGTATGGGAAGCCTATGAACGGCAGGCCGAACAGGATCTCGTCGAAAAAGCAGTCGACGCGGCGAAAGCAGGCGATCAGGGTGTTGTCGGCATCAATGACACTCTGTGGACCATTCTGGAGGGACGCGTTCACACGCTTCTCGTGACGGAAGGACTGCGCATCGAGGGCTCCGCTTGCCTTAACTGCAACCATTTTAGCGCGAAGAAATTTGAGCGCTGCCCGATATGCGTGGGAGAGGCCGAAAAAGGGGATGTCTTGGATCGCGCGATAGAGAAGGCCTTTCTCGATGGCGCCCGGGTCAAAACGGTCTCCGGCGAGGCAAGCAGGCGGCTAACGGCGGAGGGCGGCATAGGGGCGGTTTTGAGATACTGATCAAAGGCGCCGATTAACGACGCATGATGTGTTCCTAAATCCGGAATAACGGCTGGATTTGGTTTTTCTGCGAAGACACTCTTCCGCACCGGGCAAATTTTTCTTCCGGAGCTCATGCAGTGACAGAAACTTTACCGTCCCTGATTTCCGCAATGGCAGAGCCGGAGTTTTATCCTCACGGTCCGGCTCAGGTGGAGCTAAGACAGACGCATATCTCGTACGTATTTTTGGCCGGCGAATACGTTTACAAGGTAAAAAAGCCGGTCCGTTTCAGCTTTCTCGACTACTCCACTCGCGAAAGGCGCTTGCACTTTTGCCGTGAAGAGGTGCGTCTGAATCGCCGGCTTGCGCCGAAAGTGTATCTCGGGGTAGTCCCCATTTACCGATCAGGAGAGGGTTTTGCTCTGGGAGAAGACACGGTGCTCGCTGACCGGACCACGGTGGTGGAACATGCAGTCAAGATGCGCAGGCTGCCGGAGGACCGGATGCTAAACCGCCTGGTCATGGATAGGATTGCGGGGAAAGAAGATATTCGGGCGCTGGTAAACCTGCTAGTCCCATTTCATCGATCGGCGGCTACGGAGCGGGCGTCCCTATATGGGACGCCGGAAGCGATTCGCAGAAGGATCACGGATAACTTTGCTGAGACTCGCGACTTCATCGGCCGAACAATTCGGGAGAAAATGTTTAACAGGATTCAGGAATATAGTCTCGGTTTTCTCGCGGAGCGGGCGAGCCTCCTCCAAGACCGCGTGCGGGATCAGAAGGTGAGAGAGGGCCACGGCGACCTTCGCACTGAGCATGTTTGCGTGGGCGATGAAATCGTGGTCTTCGATTGCATCGAATTTGACGAGCGATTGCGTTACTGCGACGTAGCTTCAGAGGTGGCCTTTCTCGCCATGGATCTTGACTTCCTCGGAGAGCCTGAGCTTTCTGAATGCCTTGCGCGGGAATACGCCGAGACGGGAGACGACGAACTCCTCTCATTACTTTTGCCTTTCTACAAATCTTACCGGGCATATGTGCGCGGTAAGGTGGAGAGCCTCAAGGCTCAAGAACAAGAGGTGCCAGAGGCTGGGCGTGAAAAAGCCTCGGCTGAGGCACGGCGTTATTTTCGCCTTGCCTATCGTTATGCCCGCGGGGCCCCGAAGGCCGCGATGCTGATCGTATGCGGCATGATTGCGACAGGGAAATCAACCGTGGCGCGAATGCTAAGTGATCTGACCGGGTTCCGGGTTATTAGTTCCGATGTAGTTCGCAAGCGGCTTGCCCAAATTCCACTTAGCGAGCGCGTGACAGAGAGATACCGGGGAGGCATCTACAGTGATGCCTTTACCCAGCTCACCTATCACACGCTTTTAGAGGAGGCGGAAACATGTTTGAAGACGGGCAGGGGGGTGATCATCGACGCTACCTTCAAAAAAAGCGAGCATCGCCGGGTTTTCATGGGCCGAGCCGCCGATCTGGGAATCCCGGTTTTTTTCCTTGAGTGTCAGGCGCGGCAAGAAGAGCTCTTTCGACGCTTGAAGCAGAGGGAAGAAGAAACGGGACAGATATCCGATGCTGACTGGCAAGTCTACCTTCGCCAGAGAGATGAATTTAAGCCATTCACCGATATCCCGGATCAGATTCACCTAACGGTGAATACCGAAGCCGACCTCCCCGACTCCATCGAGCGGCTCGTCGAGTCTTTTTAATCCCGGATCCCTCCGCCCTCGGAGCGCCTCCGTCATTTTTTGAGCCAGCTCATGACTCCGCCCCACGCGACGAACAACAATCCGACCAGGATGAGAATAAGGCCCACGGGAGACACGATAAACAGAAGACCGAGCCCCAAGAGTAGAAATAAGAGACCTGCAGACAATGGATTTAGAGGGCGCCGCATTTGTTCTGTCTCTTCAGCTTTTTGCCGCTCGGCGATTGACGTCTCTTCGCGTAAAAGCGTCTGAGCGAATTCTCTAAGATCCTCACGTTTCCTCGGCTCGGCGTTGTCGACGAGCCTGCCGATCTCCCGCACCAGATTTTCGATCTGTTGCTCCGCGGCTGACTGATCAGGCCGATTTTCGCCCGATGCAGGCGCCTCCCCCCGAAAAGCTTCTTTTTCGCTATGCTCCAACATAGGCCGTTTCCTTTCTTATGAGCGGGACCAAGGCCGGCTTTAAGCTCGTTCCGATTGACCTTCGAATCCGACCAAAGAGAGACGTTTTTTATCCAGGGCGGCCAGTAACTGATCGAACGAGCTGGCGAAGGCGTCCACGCCTTCCTCCTGGAGTTTATTCCCCACAGTCTCCAGATCGATTTGCAATTGCTTGAGCTGGAGCAAAGCTGAGCGAGCTTCACTTACTTTCTCTTCTATCGTGGCGCCGCGTACCCGGCCATGGTCCCTAAAGGCATCGAGTGTGGCCGCGGGCATGGTATTCACGGTATCGGCGCCGATGAGATTTTCAACGTAGAGCACGTCCGAATAGTGTGGGTTTTTGGTACCGGTGCTCGCCCAAAGCGGGCGCTGGACCCGCGCGCCTCGATTCCGCAGGCGGGAAAATTCCGCGCCATAAAAAATTTCCCGGAAGCGCTGGTATACGGTTTTGCAATTGGCAACGCCGATCTTGCCCCGAAGGACCTGAGCTTCAGGCGGCGCCAATTTCTGCAGCTCACGATCGACCATCGTATCGACCCGGCTGACGAAGAACGAAGCGACCGAGGAGACCTTCTGAGGGTCCGAGCAACGCTCCAACCCGCGTATATACGCGCCCGCCACGGCCTCGTAGTGGCTGGGCGCGAACATAAGCGTAATGTTGATACTCAGTCCATCGGCAATCAGCGCCTCGATGGCCGGAATGCCTTTCGCCGTCGCCGGAACTTTGATCATGATATTTGGCCGGTTCACAGCCGCTCTAAGGCGCTTGGCCTCGGCGATCGTGCGCGTGGTTTCATGAGCCAGATGCGGAGAGACTTCCAGGCTCACAAAGCCATCAGCCCCTCCCGTTTCGTCATAGACCGCCCGCAAAGTATCGGCTGCCATCCGGATATCCTCCAGGGCGACTTCTTCATAGAGCTTCGTCGCATCCGCTCGCGGGTCCTTCATCGGAACGGCTCGCAAGGCCTCATCGTAATCCGTGCCTCCGGCGATCGCCTTCTGGAAGATCGTCGGATTACTGGTGACCCCCCGCAACCCGTCTTCTCTGACCAGCCGTTCGAGCTCACCGTCGGTTATCAGTTTGCGGTGTATGTAATCGAGCCAGATCGACTGCCCCTGTTTCTGCAATTCCCTGAGTGGGTTCATCTGTTTCACCTCTCCACCGTTAACAAAGTTGAAGATGGAGAAAAGCGCTTTTCTAATGCCTTAACTTTCTCCAGCCGGCGACGGTGACGCTCCTCGCGGGAAAAGCTCGCCTGCAGGTAAATCCGAACCAATTCCTGCGCGAGCGCCGGACCGATCACTCGAGCGCCCAGAACCAACACGTTCATATCGTCATGTTCCACGCCCTGGCGCGCCGAGTAGGGATCGTGACAAAGACCGGCGCGAATGCCGGGCAGCTTGTTGGCGGCGACGCAAGCTCCGACGCCGCTGCCGCAGATCAGCAGGCCCCGTTCAGATCTTCCTTCCAGGATCGCCCGCCCGGCGGCTTCGGCGTAGTCGGTATAATCCACGGGATCTTCCGTGTGCGTGCCGAGGTCCAGAACTTCGTGATTCAAGCTCCTCACGTAAGCCGCCAATTCCCGCTTCAAAGCAAAGCCCGCATGATCGGCACCGATTGCGACACGCATCTTCTATCCTTTCAACAGCGCCAAAGCTCGCTCGACGATATGACCGACTGTGAAGCCGAACTTCTCCATCACGATATTTGCCGGCGCTGAAGCGCCGAAGCGCTCCACGCCGACCACATCCCCACCGTCGCCAACGTAGCGCTGCCAGCCCTGCGGCGACGCCATCTCGACCGCAAGCCGGCGCCGTATCGATCCGGGCAGAACTGAGTCGCGATACTCTCGCGGCTGCGCATCGAACAGCTCCCGACTCGGCATGGACACGACTCGTGCGCGAACGTTTTGCTCCAGCAATTTTTCTCTCGCTTGCACGACGAGGGACACCTCGGATCCGGTGCCGATCAACACAAGATCGGGCCTGCCGTCCGGCGCGTCGATCAACACGTAAGCTCCATATCGGAGGCCCTCAGCCGCCGCGAACTGGGCCCGGTCCAGTATGGGGACGTTTTGGCGCGTCAAGACCAGGGCCACCGGACGATTGCGCGTTTCGAGCGCGACGCGCCAGGCTACCGCTGTCTCATTGGCATCGCATGGGCGGATCACAATAAGGCGCGGCACCGCGCGCAAGCCCGCCAACTGTTCAACCGGTTGATGCGTCGGCCCGTCTTCGCCGACGCCGATGCTGTCGTGAGTAAAGACGTAGATCACGCCCAGCTCCGCCAGAGCCGCAAGCCGAATTGCGGGGCGCATGTAATCGGAAAAAATAAGAAACGTCGCGCCTAACGGGATGACGCCTCCGTGGGCCGCCATGCCGTTCAATGCGGCTCCCATTCCGTGCTCGCGGACACCGAAATGGAGGTTGCGCCCGGCGTAGCTCAAGCCGCCGCCCGCCGCTCCTTGGCTGTCCGTGAACTTTCTCTCCGGGCTCTGGAAATCCCCCATTTCCCGGAGCGCCGTATACGTCGAAGGATTCAAGTCCGCCGATCCTCCGATCAACCAGGGAAGCTTTGTGGCTATGACGTTCAGGACTTTGCCCGAGGCCGCGCGTGTGGCCAATCCTTGGGCGTCGGCGGCGAAATCAGGAATCGCCTTCTCCCAGCCCTCCGGCAGATCGCCGCGCAGGGCCTGTTCCAGCTCGGTGGCTAGCTCGGGAAATGCCGAAGCATATCGGGAAAACCTCTCATTCCATTCCGCCTCGGCCTGCTCTCCTTGGCTAACGGCATGGCGAAAATGCGCCAGCGCCGGTTCCGGAACAAAGAACGGCTCGAGCGGCCAGCCCAAGTTCTTCTTTGTCCGCTTCACCTCCTCTTCGCCTAGAGGGGCTCCGTGCGCCTCAAAGCTGTCCTGCTTTCCCGGCGATCCGTAACCGATGTGTGTCCGCACCAGAATAAGTGACGGCCGTGTGGCCTCACTGCGGGCTGCGCGCAGCGCCCGGTCCAGCGCCTCCAGGTTGTTGCCGTCATCTACCGGTTGCGTCTGCCAGCCATAAGCTTCGAAGCGCTTTGCGCAATCTTCCGTAAAGATCAGGTCTGTGGACCCGGCGAGCGAGACGCGGTTGTTATCATACAGGTAAATCAATTTACCCAGTCTCAGGTGCCCGGCGAGCGCGGCGGCTTCCGCAGCCACGCCTTCCATCAAGTCCCCGTCGCTGACGATCCCATAGGTGAAATGATTGACAATTTCAAAGTCCGGACGGTTGTAGCGCGCAGCGAGGAAAGCCTCCGCAATGGCCATTCCGACCCCGTTTCCAAAACCCTGGCCGAGAGGTCCCGTCGTGACCTCTACCCCGGGAGTCAGCCCACGTTCCGGATGGCCGGGCGTACGGCTACCCCACTGGCGGAATTGCTTGATCTCTTCGAGCGGCAGATCGTAGCCGGTAAGATACAGTAAACTATAAAGCAGCATCGACGCGTGCCCGGCTGAAAGCACGAAGCGGTCGCGATCAGGCCATGAGGGATTGCGCGGATTGTGCCGCAGGAAACGACTCCATAGGATATACGCCGCGGGTGCGAGCCCCATCGGCGCCCCGGGATGGCCCGACTTGGCCTTTTCTACCGCATCCACCGAGAGCATTCGGATGCTATTGATGCATAGCTGAGCCAGATCGACTGTACTGAGACTCATTTCATTCTGCCTCTAATTCATTTTACCAAGGATTACCGAATTACGCAGGCCCCTGGCCGGAATAAGTAGCGAGGCGATTGAGCGCGCGCTTCGGCAATGCTCAGGACAATCGGCATATGAGCGTCTTCAGCAGCCTGCTAGATCTCCAGAAGCATCCGCGCCGGGTCCTCGATCGCGTCTTTGATGTGGCGGAGAAAAGTAACCGCCTCGCGGCCATCGACGATGCGATGATCATAGGTCAGCGCGACGTACATCATCGGACGGATGACGACGACGCCTTCCCGGGCGACCGGTCGCTGCTGGATGGCATGCATTCCGAGAATTCCGCTTTGCGGCGGGTTTACTATCGGCGTCGAGAGCAGCGATCCGTATACGCCGCCATTGCTGATCGTGAAGGTTCCGCCCTGGAGCTCCTCCAATTTGAGCTGGTTCTCTTGAGCGCGGCGGGCGAAGTCGGCGATGGCGAGCTCTATTTCAGCAAAGCTCATGGTTTCGGCATTGCGCAGGACCGGCACCACCAACCCCTTGCCGCTTCCGACCGCTACGCCGATATCGTAGTAGCTTCGATAGACCACAAGGTCCCCGCGTATTTCCGCGTTGAGCTGTGGAATGAGCTGGAGAGCGTCAATCGCGGCTTTTGCAAAGAAGGACATCAAGCCAAGCTTGATCTCGTACCTTTCCTGAAACGGCGCTTGGTATTGCTCGCGCAAGGAGTTGACCTCTGACATGTCGATCTCGTTGAATGTGGTTAGCAGAGCCGCCGTTTGCTGTGCCTCTACGAGCCGCTTTGCGATCTGCCGCCGCATGGGACTCAAGGGCACTGCCTCCTCCTCGCGACTCAACGGCGGCCGCGGCCTTCGTGGCGCCGCTTTGAACTGAGCCCTTTCGGCCTTCCGATATTCCGGCCGAGGCTCCATAGGGCGCACCTCATCTGGACCGAGCAGGCGCTCGCCGGGACCTCTTGTCGCCACCTCATCAGGCTCCCGCCGCCGCTCAGTCGTCGCTTCACGGCCGGACAGCACGCGCGGCTTGGCGGCTCTCGTCTCGAACTCCTTCCGCTCTTCTTCTTTCTGGAAATCTTTGGGCTTCTCCTCTGCTTTCCCGGCCTCTTCAGCTCTCGTCTCTGCCGCCGTTTCGATTTTTTGTTCTGCGGCTTTGCCTTCTTCCATGTAGCCAATGACCTCTCCGACCGAGGCCGGCTCGCCCTTCTGTTTAAGAACTTTCGTTATGATGCCGGAGACGGGAGCTGAAAGCTCAAAAGTCGCCTTTTCTGTTTCGATCACGACCACGTCCTCATCCTTTTCGGCCTGGTCGCCTTCTGACTTAAGCCACTCTCCAATTTCGACCTGAGTGATGGATTCGCCGACTTCCGGAATCTTCAGCTCGAACGGCATGACAAAATCCCTTTTTCCTTTTCAGGCTACTCGTCGGTTCCCAGCCAAAAATGAAAGCCGGCTGTGTCTCAGATCCCCGATCCCGAGCAAGCTCAAGTGGCACGCGGGCGCGCGGAGGCTAAGGCTTTTTCTTGAGCACTATGCTCTTTGCGTCATGCGCTCAGCTGGCATACCCAAAGGCCGCGGCCAATACTTTCTCCTGCTCCTGCTTATGGACGCTTGCCGAGCCGGTGGCAGGGCTTGCCGACTCCGGTCGGGAAACAACCGACAAGGGCAGCCTGTTGAAGAGCTTCTCCCCCAACTTCACGCGGAGATACGGCCAGGCGCCCATGTTCTCAGGCTCCTCTTGAACCCAGTGCGCGGGAGTGCCGTCGGCGTAGAACTCTACAATCGACCGCAGCATCTGTTCAGGGAACGGATAAAGCTGCTCAACCCTTACGATGGCGACATCGTTGCGCCCCATTTTTTGCCGATGCTGATCGAGCTCGTAATATATCTTACCGCTGCAGAGGATCAGGCGCTCGATACGTTCCGTCGGAGCGCTGAGCGAGTCAGGAAGAATCCGCTGGAAAGCGCCCTTCGCGCATTCCGCCAGGCTCGATATGACCCGTGGATGGCGCAATAGGCTCTTCGGCGTCATGATCACCAGAGGCTTGCGCCACCGGCGCAGAGCCTGGCGCCTCAGGCAGTGGAAATACTGCGCGGGTGTCGACGGATAAAGGATCTGGATGTTGTCCTCAGCCGCGAGCTGTAAGAACCGCTCCAGGCGCGCGCTCGAGTGCTCCGGGCCCATCCCCTCGAATCCATGCGGGAGAAGCAGCACGATCCCGCTCAGACGGCACCACTTCTCCTCAGCGCTGGCGATAAACTGGTCGACGATCACCTGAGCCGCATTACAAAAGTCGCCGAACTGGGCCTCCCAAAGTATCAATCCATCGGGGCAGTCCAGGCTGTACCCGTATTCGAACCCCAAGGCCGCCAATTCTGAAAGCGGGCTGTTATAGATCTCGACCGGCGCCTGTTCGGGAGAAAGGTGCCGGAGAGGCACATAGGTACGGTCGTCCTCGAAATCGTGAAGCACCGCGTGCCGCTGGCTGAAGGTCCCGCGGGCAGTGTCCTGCCCCGTTAAGCGGACGCGCACGGCTTCGGTAGCCAGAGTCGCAAATGCCAGCGCCTCAGCCGCCGACCAGTCGAGCGGGCGTTTTCCCAGCGCCATCTCGCGCCGGGCTTGCATAGCACGCTCGATTTTCGGGTGTGGGTGAAAGTCTCCTGGGAGAATGGTCTGGATCTTCAGCAATGAGGAAAGACGATCCTGTTCCACTCCCGTCTCGATCTCCTCCGCGTCACTCTCACGGCCGCCGTAGTATCCTCTCCAAACGCAGACGGGACTCTGGGACCGTCGAATCGGTTGCTCAGCGCGGGCCTGAGAGAGTTCTTTTTCGAGATGCTCATGCCGGCGGGCAGCAATTTCGTTCGCCTCCTTTCGGGTCAGGCCTCCCAGCTCCAGCAGGTGCTGGAGATAACTTTCCCGGACCGGTTTTCGCTTTGCGATCGCCCGGTAGAGCACCGGCTGGGTAAAGGCCGGCTCATCGCCTTCGTTGTGGCCCAGGCGCCGGTAGCAGTACATGTCAATGACGACATCGCGCTTAAAGGTCCGCCGAAATTCCATCGAGAGTCGCACTACCTGCGCCACGGCCTCCGGGTCCTCGCCGTTCACGTGAAATATCGGGATCTGGAGCATTTTCGCCACATCCGTAGCGTAGGTGCTGGATCGACCTTCGCGGGGACACGTCGTGAAGCCAATCTGATTATTCACGATCACGTGGAGCGTCCCTCCGGTGCCGTACGCTTCGAGCTCGCTCAAGTTGAGACTCTCCTGCACTATGCCTTCACCAGCAAAGGCGGCGTCACCATGGATCAGCAACACCATTCCGCGATTGCGTTCGGTGTCGCCGGCCCAGTCCTGCTTGGCGCGCATGCGACCGAGTGCCACCGGATTAACAAATTCAACATGGCTCGGATTGAAGCACAGAGAGAGGTGGATGTTGCGCCCCGAGCTGGTCTGCCAATCATTGCTGTGCCCAAGATGATACTTAACGTCTCCCCGCCCTACGTGCAGTTCGGGGTCGCGATCCTCGAATTCCCGGAATATCTCCCGCGGACTCTTAGCCATGATATTGGCAAGGACGTTTAGGCGGCCGCGGTGGGCCATGCCAAGAACGATCTCGTCGAGACCGTGCTCGCCTCCCTTCTCGATCGCCAGGTCGAGCAGGGGGATCAGGCTCTCGGCGCCCTCCAAAGAAAAGGTTTTCGCTCCGAGAAACTTCTTACGGATAAACTCCTCGAAAATAACGGCGTCGGTCAGCCGGGTGAAGATCCGGAGCTGCTCTTCGCGGCCAAGCTTGATGCGGTTCTGAGTTCCCTCCATGTGCTCCTGGAGCCATTGCCTGAGCGAAAGATCGTCAATGTGCATGAACTGGACGCCAATCGAGCGACAGTAGGTATCTCGGAGACATTCGAGGATCTCGAGCAGGGTAAGCGGCCGGCCGCGATAGAAGTTTTCGGAGGAGAATTGCCGCTCCAGGTCGCGTTCAGTAAAGCCATAAAACTGAGGCTCGAGCTCTGGAAGGCGCGGCGTCGGGCCCGCCAGAGGATCCGTGCGGGCGATCAAGTGACCCCGGACGCGGTAGTTGCGGATCAGGAGGTCTACCCGGTTTTGAAGCCTGGCCAGCTCGGCTTCTTTTGTACCAGGCGCGCCATCTCTAGTGGAAGGATGCAGAAGGGATGAGGAATCGAATGAAGGGCCAAGCTTTTTCTCCCCGTCGCCCGTATGGACTTCTGAGAATTGTTCGAAATAGTGGCGCCAGTCGGCCGGCAACGACGAACTATCGCGCAAGTACCGAAGGTAGAGTTCCTCGACAAACGCGAGATTCGAGGCATTGGGCATGATTTCCGGTTGTTCGGTGGGAGGCTTCATCGACTTCTGCTCACGTCTGTCGTCACGTTCCTAAGGCCTCACTCGGCAAAATCCGCTCAATTCTCACTCCGCAGCAGGGGACGGCGTCGTCTGCCCTTGGTCCCGTGCGGCCTGTTCCAGCAACTCCCGGACTTCCTGATCGGTCGTTTGCGAGAAATCCGCGTACCACATTCCAACGGCCATGAACGGCTCCGGCGTTACCGCGCAGACGACTTCATCCACTTCGCTGCGAAACTCACTGCAGGTTTCAGCCGCGGCCACGGGGACGGCAACGATGATCTTTTCCGGTTGCATCTGCCGAAGCGCGACGGCGGCCGCTCGCATTGTCGAGCCCGTTGCCAGCCCGTCATCGACCAAAATGACCGTCCTTCCGCGTATCTCCGGCTGTGGCCGCTTGCCACAGTAAAGAAGTTCCCGACGCTGCAATTCTTGTTGCTCACGAACGACCACGGCATCGATCACTTCTTCGGGAAAGTCCATGTATCTCATGACCTCCTGGTTCATGACACGCACGCCCCCCGAAGCAATGGCGCCCATCGCCAGTTCTTCGTGTCCGGGGACACCAAGTTTGCGCACAAGGAACACATCCAGAGGCGCGCGGAGCGCGCGCCACCTCAAAAGCGACCGGAACACCGCCGCGGGGTAGCGCAAGAACCAGTACGTCGGGCCTATCCCCGTAATGCTTCAGTTTTTTTGCGAGTTCCTGACCCGCTTCCCTCCGATTGGCAAAAAACAAACGCATGGGTCCTCCAGCATGGAGCAATTCCTGCTATACAGCCGCGCCATCGGCCCGATTACATTGCAGAGGCTGCAAACGTGCGGCGCAAACCGATCAGCCCTGCCGGCCGCGAGTCCGCGCCGCTTTTCGAGCAGCCGCCGAGCGTCCCCTTCGCCCTTTGGTCCCGGCGGCACGACGTGCCGAGGCGGAACGTTGCGCTCGCGTCCGCTTTCGCGCCGCGGATCGTGTCTGCCTCGAAAGTGCTTTCCTTGAAGCCGCGGTTCGGCCTTCGCGCTTCAGCGCGCCTTCAGTCGCTCTCGAGCGGCGAGGAGACGGCTTGGAGTTACCGCTCTGGCCCGACTCGTAGGCGCGTTCAGCGCTGCGGCGGGTCTTTTCGGAAACCGTGCCCTTCTTGGGCGGAGGAAGAGAGACGCCGGCCCGGCGCGCCTTTGATAGACCGATCGCGATAGCCTGTTTCGCGGATCGAGCGCCGTGTTTGCCTCTCCTGATGTGATGTATCTCCTCGCGAACGAACTCACCGGCTTGAGTGGTTGCCGACTTTCCTTTCCGCCTGGCTGTTTTTGCTCTCTCGATGGTCTGTTTCTCCGGCATGATAAGCTCCTCTACTAATGAGATCGGGATCTGACTTTAGCTTGCTGTGATAGATTCATTACCAACTGTAAAAAGTCACAAGAGAGATCTGGATTCCCGTTGGGAAAGTGAATCCGGCTAGGGTGATGCCCTTATGAAAGGGTTGCGACTTTTCGCGTTGGGCTTTAGATGAAAGGGCAAAAGTTATGCCAAGGTGATCAGGTTCAGATGAGGCTTTGTCTTTCGTTGTTGGACCGGCGTGTCCTTTGCGAAGTCGAAGAGCTCCAGATGAGCGGGCAAAATTAATGGGCGAAATACATACGCCTGAGCATTACTTGTGTATGAACTCTCCTGCAGAGCATGAAGGAATTCAAAGACATTGAAAAGGAAATGGGGCCGATTCACAACAGTGGAATATTCATCACCTGAAAGGGTTACCCTTAACCGTGAAAGCCGCTGCCCGCTCTCGGAGCCCGCGCAATGGGCCGGTGGTTATTCACATCGCTGTTACCGGATGCGCGTGCCCTCTGACCGGGCAGCGGATTTCACGTCAGCGAGGGGCGTAAGCAAGGCATAGGGCTCCCGGTTGCGCCGGTAGCCAGCCGTAACAGCCGGGAGCCAGCCATAACAAAGGAGGAGCAGGCATGGCTAAGTATAGCAGAAAGGCATCTCAGAAAGTGAAACAGGCGATGCACGAGCGAAAGAGGGGCAAGTTAAAGAGCGGACGTTCCGGCAAAAAGGTGAAGAGCCGCAAACAAGCTATCGCGATTGGACTTTCGCAAGCTCGACGCGAGGGCGCCAAAGTGCCTCGTAAGAAGTCTTCGTCCAGAAAAGCCAAAAAGAGATAGAGGACGTTCAGCTAGGGCAAACCAGGCTTGAAAGCGTTCTTCCCTGCAAAAACCGCCCTTCTCCCCAGTTCCTCCTCGATGCGCAAGAGCTGGTTGTACTTGGCTGTCCGCTCTCCTCTGCACGGCGCGCCCGTCTTGATCTGTCCTGCGTTGGTGGCGACAGCGAGGTCCGAAATCGTGGTATCCTCCGTTTCGCCCGAGCGGTGCGAGATCACTGTCGTATAGCCGCTCTTTTTGGCCAGCTCCATCGTCTGCAGGGTCTCCGTCAGAGTACCGATCTGGTTTACTTTTACCAGTATAGAGTTCGCCACCTCGGTTTGGATTCCCCGTTGGAGCCGCGCTCTGTTCGTGACGAAGATATCATCACCCACAAGCTGGACCTTTGTCCGCAAAGCTTGGGTGAGAATTTTCCAGCCTTCCCAGTCGTCCTCTCCCAGAGCATCTTCGATTGAGATGATCGGATACTGGCGCACCCAATCCTCGTAAAGACGGATCATCTGCTCTTTATCCCTCTTGGTTCCGTCAGACTTTTTAAAAACGTAATAACTCTCCTGGTAAAAGCCGCTGGCCGCAACGTCCAACCCGAGGGCGACCTGGCTGCCCGCTTTATACCCGGCGCTGCTGACAGCTTCCAGAAGAAGCTCTATGGCCTCTTCGTTACTCTTCAGGCGAGGAGCAAAACCTCCCTCGTCTCCGACGCTCGTGGAATAAGCGCGCGCCTGCAGGACTTTTTTAAGTGTCTGAAAGATCTCCGCCGCCGACCTCAGGGCTTCCGCAAAGCTCTTCATTCCGAACGGAATGACCATGAACTCCTGAACATCCACGTTGTTGTCGGCGTGGGCACCGCCGTTCAGAACGTTGAGCATCGGCACGGGAAGCGTCTTGGCGCGAACGCCC
>JACQUW010000289.1 GCA_016210115.1 Deltaproteobacteria bacterium
TGCTCTATCGCAAGTTTCCTCTTGGCTTCCTCCCGTTCTACTCTCTCCCGAAACTCCGGGTCGGTGGCAATCCGCTCTTCCCGTTTTCTCCTTAACTCCTCAAGAGCGTCGGCAGCGGTTGGGCTGTCAGGACAAACCCGGGACTAAGCAAATGCTGAGTTCTTCCCTCACGCCGCTTAATTCTTCCCGTTTTCGACCTGCGGTCGAGATCTCAGCAATAAACCGGCTATCCCTCATACCAACGAGCAGAATTGACGTCAAGACAAAAGATTCGCTGCCGTGACACCCCCAAAGATCCTTGCGAAATAGGATCGCGCTGTGCTAGGTGTGCCGGAAGCGCGATATCCACGGCTGCTCCACCAACGAATCTAACTCCAAGCGCAAACGGCGGCTTCAAGGAGGTAAGCTTCACATGACTAGAATGGTCCACTTCCTCAACCAGTTTTTCGCCGGCGTCGGTGGAGAGGAGAAGGCCCAGATGGCCCCTGAAATCCGTAAAGGCGCTCTCGGGCCTGGAAAGCCGTTGCAACTCCATTTGGGCGATACACCAACAATAGAAGCCACTGTGCTCTGTGGCGACAATTTCTTTGCTGAGCATGGCGAGGAGGCTAATGCCCGAATTCTGGCGCTTCTGAAGGAGTTTCGTCCTCAGCTTCTGCTGGCTGGTCCTGCCTTCGACTCGGGCAGATACGGTTTCGCTTGTGCGGAAGTTTGCCACGCCGTATCCACGAGCTTGAGCATCCCCTGCGTCACCGCAATGCATCCGGAAAACCCCGGAGTTGACGCGGTTCGAAGCTACAAAGATCTCCGCACCTATGTCATTCCCACCGCGGAAACCGTGGCCGGCATGCCGGAGGCACTGCGCAAAATGGCCGATTTCGCGAAGAGATTAGCAGCCGGAGAAGCGATCGGCCCGGCCTTGGAGGCAGGATATTTGCCTAGGGGGATACGCAAAGATGAAGTTGCTGATAAAACTGCAGCCGAACGGGCTTTGGACATGCTTCTGGCGAAGATAGCGGGTAAGCCTTTTCTGACCGAAGTGCCCTGGCTGAAGTGGGCGCCGGTATCTCCGGCAAAGCCGTTGGCCGACCTTAGGAAAGCCGTCATCGCGGTGGCAACTACCAGCGGGCTGGTTCCTTGGGGAAACCCCGATCAGTTCTGGGCGCGCCGCAACACGAAGTGGGGAAAGTATGCCCTCACCGGGCATGAGTCGATGGAAAAAGGGAAGTGGGAGGCAGTGCATTCCGGCTATAACACAGCCATCGTCGGTGAGAACCCCAATTACGCGGTACCGTTGGATGCAGTCCGGGAGCTCGAAGCGAGCGGCGCTTTTGGGGCTCTGTATCCTTACTATTATTCGACGACCGGAGGCCAGGGAGCCCCTCAGGTGATGGAGAAGATAGCCCGAGAGATGAGCCAGGACATGAAATCTGGCGGAGTGGACGGCGTGCTCCTGGTTGCCACGTGAGGGACGTGTACTCGCAGCGGGTCTGCGATAGCCAGAGAACTTGACAGGAGCGGGCTTCCTGTAGCCCTGGTAACGACGATGTTTCCGCTCGCCAAGCAATTGGGGGCTGCTCGCATTGTGCCGGCCCGCAGAATTACTCATCCTTGCGGCGACCCTTCCCTGCCTTCCGATGCGGATCGCGCCGTTCGTGAGCAAATCGTGAGGGCAGCCTTGAAAGCCTTGCAAACTCCGGTAGAGGAGCCCACGGTATTCTCCTTAGACGGGGAGTAAAACTGAATGCAGCTAACACTGTGCGAATTTCCAGTTAAAGAAGTCTTTTGGGGAAAGCAGACGCGTTATCTGGGCGGGGTCTTAGAGGTAAACAAGGAAGAACTCATAAGCTCCTTTCTTGACGACCATCGCTTCACCAGAGCAGAGCTGGAGATTATTAAGCCGGGTGAAAGCGCCCGCATCATTAACTGTTGCGATGTCGTCGAGCCCCGGGTCAAAGCATCCGGCTCCGGTCGGGTCTTTCCTGGTGTGTTAGGCCCGATAGAAAGAGTGGGCGAAGGTCGAACTCACCGGCTCTCCGGCTTCGCTGTTGTGGGGTCGGTGGAATGCCGCGGCTTAACCAAAAAGGGACGAACAGCTCACCGAAGCGGGCTCATTGAAATGAGCGGCCCGGGAGCGAAAATCAGTCCGTTTGGGCGCACCATTAATTTGGTCCTCGTCCTGACGCTGAAGGAAGGCCTGACCGAACTGGAAGCGAATACCCTTGTACAAAAAGCACAGTTTGGAATTGCCGAGAGGCTGGCGCAGACAACGCTTGGGCAGGAGGCAGTCTGCGAAGAACGTCTCAGCCTGAATGGAGCCGAGTCCGCGCTTCCGAAAGTAGCCTTAATCCAGGGATACACGATTCAGGAGTCGGCTCCTCACACGGGCCTGGCGATATACGGCTGCCCGATCCGCGAGACGCTTGCCACACCGATACACCCGAACGAATTTTTTGACGGAGCGCTCACCGCCATGGCCTTAGAAGGTATGGGCCGGCACGCTACGACATGGCTGTGGCAAAACCATCCTCTGGTTCGAGAGATTTACCGACGACACGGCAGCGAGCTCAATTTTGTCGGGTGCATTCTTCAAAGACTCACTCATGGAACCCATCAGGAAAAAGAACTCAACGCCGTCAATGCTTCCGGCGCAGCCAAGCTTTTGGGAGCCGATGCCGCTGTGCTCACATGGGGAGTATCCGGGAATTCTTTCATGGACATCATGATGACGGTTGGCGAATGTGAAAAACGCGGCATCAGATCCGTCTTTGTTAGTTACGAGCACGGCGGAAAGGACGGCACCGAGTTGCCGTTTTTGTATTTCGTCCCCGAAGCAGATGCCGTCGTAAGCGTTGGCAGCGCTGAGCGCTGGATCGAATTACCGTCCGTAGCTCGAGTGGTGGGTCCCTCGCAGACCATTAGGACGCTCACGTTTATGGGCCCGACCCACCCCGGATGGCCGGCGGCGGATCGACTTCAGCTGGATGGGCCGGATTACATCATAGGTGGCGTGGATCTCTTCGGCGGAGGTCACCTGACCTGTCGAAGCTACTGATTAACGGAGAGGAAAACCGATGTTGACGATCGTGCACGTTGTAAACCAGTTTTTTGCCGGAATCGGAGGCGAAGAAAAAGCCTATGTTCCGGTCGGTGTTCAAGAAGGCGCCGTAGGGGCAGCACGTGGGCTCCAGGCGCAACTGGGCGAGAAGGCTAAAGTGATCGCGACTGTATTCTATGGCGATAACTATTTTCATGAGCATCCCGAGGAAGCGAAGAACTCCATTCTACGCGAAGTAAGATCCCGGCGCCCGACAGCGGTAGTGGCAGGCCCGGCGTTTGACTCCGGCCGCTACGGTGTTGCTTCTGTAGAAATATGCCACGCGGTTTCCGAGAGTTTGCAGGTACCGTCTATCACGGCCATGCATGCGCAGAATCCGGGGGTCTCCATCTATAAGGATTACCGCAATCTCAGGATTTTTCTCCTTCCCACCGCGGACACTGCGGCAGGAATGAGTGAAGCTTTGGGGTTGATGGCGCGGTTCGCGCTTCGGTTGGGAACCGGCGCGGAGATAGGGCCAGCCGAGGAGGAGGGATACATTTCCCGAGGAATTCGGATCCCTAGACAGGCGGACCGTTCAGGAGTAGATCGCGCTATAGAGATGTTTTTTAAGAAGCTCCGGGGAGAGCCCTTCGTCTCTGAAATTCCCATGGAGACATGGGACGCCGTCTTGCCTGCCGACCCGGTCGCCGATCTTTCGAAAGCGACTGTTGCCGTTGTTACGACAACAGGTCTGGTACCTTGGGGAAATCCGGACGGCTTTAAAACTTATCGCAATACCTTTTGGCGAAAATACAGTATCGCAGGTTTACAGCGCCTTGACGCCGGACAGTGGGAGGCAATCCATGGGGGGTACGAGGTTGCTTTTGTGAATCGGAACCCTCAGCTTGGGATTCCGTTGGATGCGTTGCGGGCTTTGGAAAACGAGAGGGTCGTTGGAAAGCTTCATGAGTCCTACTATGTGGTGCCTGGTAACCAGGGTGCTCCTTCCGTCATGAGAGAGATCGGAAAAGAGATTGCCGCGGATTTACGCAAAGAAGCCGTCGATGGTGTCCTGCTGGTGGCTACCTGAGGGACCTGCACTCGCAGCGGCGCTGTGATCAGCAAAGAGTTAGATCGCGTCGGCTTGCCCGTTGCTGTAGTTACCGCAATGTATCCCGTTGCGGAACAGGTAAAGGCGAGCCGGATCGTTAAAGCAGTCAGCATACCTCATCCTTGTGGTGATCCGACATTGCCGCAGGAACTGGACGAGAGGCTTCGTCGCGAGATCGTGGAGACATCTTTGAAAGCCCTCCAGACACCGGTAAACGCGCCGGCCCGCTTCATACCCGAAATGACGGTGGCGGCATGAAAGGAAAAGCTTCAATGCGTCTGGAACTGGCCGAGTTCCCGGTAACCCAGCTAATTTTGGGAAAACGGTTTAGGTATGATTCCGGAATTCTGGAGGTGAACCGGCAAGAGCTTTTAGAGCTTATCTTGAACGACAAACGGATACGGGAAGCCTCTCTGGCGCTGGCTTTGCCCGGAGAAAAAGTCCGAATCACCGGCATTCGCGATATTGTGGAGCCACGGGTGAAGGTCAACGGCGGAGGCCAGGTCTTTCCCGGTGTTCTCGGGCCGGTCGCGCAGGTGGGCGCGGGAACAACGCATCGCCTCTCCGGGATGAGTATCGTAGCCACCGCAGAATACGAAGGGACTCTCCGCTCCGGAACCGCGGCCCAGCGAAGCGGCATCATTGACATGTGGGGCCCGGGAGCTGAGGCCTCTCGTTTTAGCCGGCTGACAAGCTTAGTGCTCGTTCTCCGACTGGCGCATGGCCTTTCCGAATTGGAAGCTCATGCTGCCATACAACGCGCGGAATGCGAAGCGGCCAAGAAGCTGGCGGAAGCAACGATCGGCTTGCCGCCTCGAAACGTAGAGAGCTATGACCTCGCGAAGAAAGCAGATCTGCCGGTCGTTGTGCTGATTCAGGGCTGCCTTACAGACAGTCATCGCCCGCACTCCGGCGTGAGCTATTACGGCTTATGCATCCGGGACTCGCTTGCCACCGTAATTCATCCGAACGAACTCATGGATGGGGCGGTGACTATCAACACCGCGCGGGGGGTTGGCTACTCGCCGCGCACGTGGGATTGGCAAAACCATGCTTTGTCTCTGGGACTGTATAGGGAGCATGGTAAACGGCTTAATTTTGCGGGTGTTATTCTGGAACGCATCCGGTTTGAAGTTTTTCACGGCAAGGAGGTAAACGCTCATACCGCCTCTCAGCTCGCGGCTTTTCTGGGAGCCGACGGTGCGTTTCTGGCGTGGTTGGGAGGAGGCAATGCTTTTATGGACGTGATGCTTACGCTTAAGTCATGCGAACAGCGCGGAATCAAAACCGTGCTTATCACCTACGAACACAGCGGGAAGGACGGGAGGGACGCTCCCCTGTTGTTTTATGTCCCTGAAGCAGACGCAGTCGTAAGCACTGGCAGCCGGGATCGCTGGCTAGAGCTGCCACCGGCCGAGAGAGTTGTGGGGCCGTACGATAAGGTTCAGATCCTCAGCTACCCGGGAGCGCCTGCGGTTCCTGCGGACGGCGCGCTCACGTTGGAATCACGCGACACGATTATCGGCGGGCTGGATAACCTCGGCATGCAATTCGGGACGGCCGGGGTGTATTGATCGAGTTCTAAAATGTCAGCCACTCTATTTTTTATTATCGCCTGTCTGGCCGGTTTGAGTTTCGGCTCCGAAGCCACGGCTCAAAGCCGAACGAGAGTTGTCATTGGTTACTCCACGATGCAGGCCCCGAATGCGCCGCTCTGGATCGCAAAGGAGCAGGGATTCTTCGCCAGGTACGGGATCGATGCGGAGCTGGTCTTTCTTCGCAGCACTTCCGTTCTTACGGCCGGCATGCTCTCAGGGAACATCGACGTTGACTATTCCGGGGGAACTGGCCTCATTTCGGCCGCCGCGAACGGGGCGGATCTCAGAGCTGTCGCGTCTTTTGGCAATCGGCTCACCCACGTTTTGGTGGTTCGGCCGGGCATAAAGGACCCAAAGGAGCTGCGCGGCAAGCGCGTCGGCGTCGTCAGCATAGGCGGAACGCAGTGGATCACGACTAAACTGGGCCTGCAGCACGTTGGCGTCGACGAGCAGCAGTATAATATTCAAATTCTCGCGATCGGAGATCAGACTATTCTGCGGAAAGCGCTGGAGGCAGGCAATATCGATGCGGCATTCTTTAATGGGGTGTTGGCCCAGGAACTCAAGCAGAAGGGCTTTCCGATTCTCGCTGAGCTCTTTCACGCGGAAATTCCCACAGTGCGGCTCGGCATTGTGCTTAGAAAAGCTTACCTCCAACAGTATTCTCAGCGGGTGGAAAACGTACTCCGGGCTCTCATCGAAGGTCTGGCGTTCGTCCTATCGGCTCACAACAGGCCGGCCGTTATCAAAACGATTATGCACTGGCTTAAGATCAGCAACCCTGCAACCGTTGAGTCGGGATATCCTTACCTTCTTCAGGACCTGGATCTGAAG
This sequence comes from Deltaproteobacteria bacterium, assembly GCA_016210115.1. GTDB lineage: Bacteria > Desulfobacterota > Binatia > UBA9968 > UBA9968 > JACQUW01. The sequence goes on from JACQUW010000289.1 coordinate 6,584, forward strand.
CTCTACCCGTCCGTCGAAGGCTTGCGTAATCTCCAGCGCTTTATGAAATCATACAATCCGCGCGTGGCTGATCTCCAGGTTGAGGATTTGGCGGATCACAGCCTTATTAGAAAACTCGAAGAGAGCGGTTTTACAAATACAATCTATGGCAAATACGGATTGAAGTAAGCTTCAACCGCACGGAGGAAAGTCCTATGCAGTCGGGCAGACGGTCCTCGTTGGCAATGTTCCTTCTGTTCCTTGCTGGCGCTGCGCACGCGCAGGAGGATCAAGTCGTTCTTGGGGCAAAGGCGGAACGCCGGGTCGTCTGGTATTCAGGGTACAGTTTGAGCTTGCTGAATGGTCTCACCAAATCCTTCGAAGCCAAATATCCATTCATCAAAGTGGATCTAATCCGCTCCCCTGACGAGAAGACGCTCAACCGCGTAGCAACGGAAAAGAAGGCCGGAAAGGTGCTCTTTGATGTTATTAACAGTCAACTGCTGCCGATGATGGTCCGCCTGAATGTGATCGGCACCTACTCTTTTCCAGGGGCGGAGGTTGTGGATGCGAAGTATAAAGACCCGAGCGGACATTGGGTCGCTCTTCACATGCAGTACTACGTGCTTTCTTACAATACGAAGATGGTGCCAAAGAACCAGGTCCCGAGCGACTGGCTGGATCTTCTTGACCCCAAGTGGAAAGGACAAATCGGCATGGACCCGGAGGAGTTTGAGTGGCTGGGGGCCATGTCGGAATTTCTTGGCGAGGAAAAAGCGACAAAATTGATGATGGGCCTCTCCCGGCAGGAGATCCGGTGGCATAAAGGACATACTTTACTCGCCCAATTTATGGCCGCCGGAGAATTTGCCCTTTCTCTTAGCTATGCTCACCGGATCGAGGATATGAAGAAAAAAGGTGCTCCGGTTGAGTGGGTACGAAGCACCAAACCCATTGTCGGAAGTCTCTCGAAGCTTGGACTTTCCGCCGCCCCTCCCCATCCCAACGCCGCACGTTTACTGGTTAATTTTCTGTCATCCAAAGAAGGGCAAAATGAATTCCACCGCCAAGGCCACAATCCTCTTTTTCCCGGTATCGTCCCGAAAGATTCTCCTCTACACCCGGCCGGTCTTGAGATTCATGTTGTTTCCCCAAAGATAACACTCAATCTTCACCATCAAGCCAACGAGTTCGAGCGGATCTTCGGCCCAAGGCGGTAGGTGAGCAAGTAGGCTGACGTAACTTTATTTGAATTGGAGAGTCGAGGATAGCAGTCGGCTTGTATAATTCCACCGCATCAACGGCACGGCATGCTGCTGGTCCGGAAAGGTGGAGGTGAGATGAGAAAGAGTTTCCCGCTTGTTTTGGCCGCCGTTTTGATTTTGGTAAGTTCCCCTGAGACCCTAGGATCACCTAATTTATCCAAGGTGGTGATTGCCCATGCTTCGATGAATACTCGGACTGTTTTTCTTTGGATTGCCCGGGAACAGGGTTTTTTCGCCAAATATGGAGTAGAAGCTGAACTGATCCTCATGAGCCGAGGACCTGTCTTAATCGCGGCCCTCATGGCAGGAGATGTCCAGCTGGGTAATGCTGGCGGCACTGCTGCTTTAGGAGCGGCGGTTGGTGGCGCAGACGTCAAGATCATTGCTACCTTCAACAGCCGCTTTGTCAATAACCTGATCGCCAGACCTGAGATTAAGACACCTAAAGATCTGCAGGGCAAACGATACGGAGTAAGCAGCCTGGGTGGGACTCTGTGGATGGGAGCTACCCTCTGGCTTGAGCATCTCGGTTTGGATCCTCGAAAAAATGATATTCGCTTTGTGGTCATCGGTGACCAGACGCTGCTCGTGCAGGCGCTGGAAAGAGGGATCATCGATGTTACGGCACTGGATAGCGGAGGAAGCCGACGGATGAGACAAAAGGGCTTTTCTGTACTGAGTGATTCCTCACGGGTAAATCTTCCTATTCTTAGCCAGGGTATCGTTGTGAATCGAGCCTGGTATAGGAAGTATACGCAGGCAGCTGAAGACGTAATGAAGGGACTCATTGAAGGCCTGGCGTTCACGACAGCTCCGCAGAATAAAAGGGTCGTTATCCAAACCATTATGAGGCATCTGAGGATTCAAGATCCGGCGGTCGCTGAGGAAGGCTATCAAGATATCCACGTGGGATTGGATCGAAAGCCTTATCCTTCTCTGGAGGGCCTCAAAAATATACAGCGCCTCGCAAAAATTCGCGATCCGCGCCTCGCTGACGTTAAGGTTGAAAACCTCATTGATGATTCGCTGATACGCACGCTAGATGAGAGCGGCTTTATTGACCGTACTTACTCGCTGTATGGAATGAAATGAGACCGACACTAACATGGCGGCACTTGCTTAACGGCAGAACAGAGAAGGTTATTTTTTAGGGGGGAGTATGCGACTTGAGCTTTTCGATTTTCCTGTAAGCCGAATCATGTTGGCGAATGAATTCCGTTACGATGAAGGTCTGTTAGTGGTGGATGAAGATAAGATCAAGAAGCTAGTCCTGGAAGACCCGCGGATTCGGGAAGTTTCTCTGGCTTTGGCCTATCCAGGAGAAAAGGTCCGGATCACAGGCATTCGGGACATTGTTGAACCAAGAGTCAAGGTACAGGGAAACGGCCAGATTTTTCCTGGGGTCCTAAGCCCCGTCATCGGCGTCGGTACTGGTCGGACCCATCGTCTATCCGGAATGGCTCTGGTCGCTGCCGCGGAATACGAAGGCACAATTCGAGCCGGGACTGCGGTGGAGAGAAGCGCTATTCTTGACATGTGGGGTCCAGGCGCTGAAGCATCTCGTTTTAGCTCGCTGGTCAATCTTGTGCTCTCGTTACGGCTGGCCGAGGGTCTTTTCGAGTTCGAAGCCCACACGGCGATTCAGCGCGCCGAATTTGCCGTCGCAAAAAGATTGGCCGAAACGACAATTGGAGCGACGGCAGCGCGAGAGGAAATACTTGATCTCACGATAACCAAGCCCAATCTGCCTAAGGTCATTCTCGTTCAAGGTTATATAACCAGCAGCCATTCACCCCACCCGGGGATCTCTTATTACGGGCTGCCAATTCGAGACTCGCTTGCTACGTTTATTCATCCGAACGAGCTGGCGGACGGTGCAGTCACCAAGAATACAACGCGAGGGGTCGGATATTTTCCAGTGGTATGGGACTGGCAGAACCATCCCCTTGTTCAAGGGCTCTATCGGCAACATTCCAGGGAACTGAATTTCGCCGGACTAATCCTTGAGCGGATCCGCTTTGAGACACACCACGGAAAGGAGGTTATATCCACCAATACTGCGCGGCTTGCAGCTGCTCTGGAGGCTAGCGGTGCCTTAATCACATGGCTGGGATCAGGTAATGCATTTGTGGACATCATGTTGACTGTTCGAGTATGCGAGTCCCTCGGGATAAAGACAACTCTGGTTACGTATGAATATGGTGGAAAAGACGGAGTCGATTCGCCCTTGCTCTTCTATACGTCCGAGGCTGATGCCGTAGTCAGTACTGGTAGCCGTGATCGCCATCTCGAATTACCGCCAGCAGAAAGCGTTCTGGGTGCCTACGAGCAGATTCGGATTCTAAGTTATCCGGGAGCTCCCTTAGTCTCAGCCCGGAATCCTTTAACGTTGGATGCAAGGGACATGATCATCGGTGGTGTGGACAATTGGGGTCGCCAATCCTGGACTTGCAAGGCCTACTAGGGCTAAGTTTAACTCGGGTAAAAATGACACCTCTAGCGACGATCCAATCGTTTGACATCGAACGCTGAATCCACCTATATATCCACCGACAATTCGCGTGAAGGGATAGAGTAAAAATGGCCTTATCAGTTAGGAATTGCGCGCGACGCAAGCGGAGGGCGGTAGCCTGATGAAACAAAATGCGGCTCGTCTATTCTCGTTGAGAACGTTAGCGGCAATCGGCTTTATCGTTTTTCTTGTGGGCTCCCCGGCTGGAGAAATTTCGGCCGGCGAGGCCGCTCCGAAGAAAGACATCCGGGTCCGCGTAAGCATCCCATCGATCAGCTTTGCGCAACTTCCGCTCCAGGCCGGCGCTCAGTTGGGGGTCTTCAGGGCGGAAGGTCTCGATGTGAGCACCGAGGAACTTAAGCCAACGGCTTCCATCGCCGGCCTCATCAATGGCGAGATTCAGTTCATGACAGGGGGATCCTCGGCAATGCGCGCCGCTGCCAGTGGCGCGCCGGTTAAGCTTCTGACCGGCGGGTCGGAAAAGCCAGCTTTTTATCTTGTCAGCCAGCCCGGGATAGAAAAGGTGGCCGATCTGAAAGGCAAGATCGTGGCGGTGACCTCGCTGACGTCGCTTACCGATGTGATCACCCGTGACGTACTGAAGCAGCATGGGCTTAGCCCGGAAAAGGACGTCCAGATCATGGCTCTTGGAAGCACGGCAAACATCCTCGCGGGACTCACATCGAAACAGGTCCAGGGCGGCATTCTCTCGCCGCCTTTCGATTCCCTGGCCCGAAAATCGGGGCTGAGGGTTCTTCTCTTTGCCGGGGACTTTGTCCAGGCTCTACAGGGCGGGATGGCCTCCTCCAACCAACAGATTGCCGCCAATCCGGAAATGATCAAACGATTTATCCGCGGCTATATCCGCAGCATCCAGTTTACTCAATCGAACAAAGATAAGGTTGTCCCCGTGATCTCAAAGATCTTCAATTTAGATCCGGACTCGGCATCCCAGGCTTACGACTCGGTCAAGGGAATCTGGCGCGCCGACGGCGGGGTCTCTAAACAGGTCCTGCAAAAAGAGATCGATGCGTGGAAAGCGACCACCAAAACGGCCCGTGATGTCTCGCTTAATGATCTGGTGGACTTTAGCTTTCTGCGCCAGGCGCAGCAGGAGCTTGGGGTGAAGCCGTTGGATTAGCGCCGTCCAATAAAGGAACTCTCGATATATTAGAGAGGTAAAAACTTAAACGTAAAGATAAATCCGAGCCCATTCACGTTTCACTTTTCACGTTTCAGGCTGAGGCGCTTTGAGCGCCTCCAAACGACTGGAGTTTTGCAATTATGGCGAAACTGCATCTGGATATGGCCTGTACCCGCTCCGACCGTACGGAGGCTCTCTTTTCCGGAGCTGTCCATCCGGAGGGGATCAGCCTGACCTGCATCGACCTTCCTCCGCATGAGATCTTCTGGCGCATGGTTCGCTTTGAAGAGTTCGACGTTTCCGAGATGTCGCTTTCCTCTTATATGATCGCCAAGGAACGGGGCCGTCCGCGATTGGTCGCGATTCCCGTTTTTCCCCTGCGCTCTTTTCGCCACAGCTTTATCTTTGTGCACAAGGACGCCGCGATTACGAAGCCGGAGCACTTGAAGGGGAAAAGAGTCGGAGTCCCAGAGTATCAAATGACGGCGGCGCTGTGGGCCCGCGGCATCTTGCAGGACGTTTATGGGGTTTCGCCACAAGATTTGCGCTGGGTTGTAGGCGGCCAGGAACAGCCTGGCAGGACGGAGCGCCTCCCGATTAACCTCCCTCCCGGTATTGAGATAACGGAGGTGGCTCAGGACACGCTCAACGCCATGCTTTCTCGCCGGGAACTGGATGCGATCATCTCACCCCGATTCCCGCGCGCCGACGGTTCACCTCTCCCCTGCGCGCGCAGGCTCTTTGAGAACTATAAAGAAGAGGAGCAGAAATACTATCAGGCAACCGGTATCTTCCCGATCATGCACACAGTGGCGATTCGCGAGGAACTTTATGTTCGTCACTCATGGATTGCGCCACGGCTTCTGCGTGCTTTTAAAGAGGCGAAATCGATCTGGTATTCGGACTTGAAGACGCGCGGGGTCTTGCGGATTGGATTGCCCTGGATTGCTGAAGCCATCGAGGAGACCATAACGTGCCTGGGTGAAGACTTCTGGCCCTACGGCCTGGCGGCCAATAAACGGAACCTGGAGGCGGCCGCGCGTTATTCTTACGAGCAGGGCCTTACGCATCGTCTTTTCACTCCGGAAGAACTTTTTGCGCCGAACGCGCTGGAGGAAGTGCCCGTATGAGCCTGGATTTAGTAGTTCGGGGCGGTCTGGTTGTTTCGCCGCGACAGGTGTTGAAGGCTGACGTCGGCATAAAGGACGGCCGGATTGTAGCGATAGGGGAAGAGGCATTTCTTTCTCAGGCGGCCCGCATGATCGATGCAGCCGGTCTTTACGTGCTCCCAGGAATAATCGATCCGCACTACCACGTCATGGACTGGATCGCCCCGGGGGAAGAGATTATCCGGTCGGAAACGATCTCCAGCATTGCCTCCGGAGTTACCACGATCGGACTATTCGTCAACTGGCGCGGCAATGAAGAGCCGGAGACATTTATCCACCGAAACCTCGCGCGCTGGGAGGCGAACGCAGTGGCGGATGTTTTCTTTCATCTTTCGATTCGAGATCCCGCGGGAATTCCGGGTCTGGATCGTTTTCCGCTTCTAGGCGTGAACAGCTTCAAGTTTTTACTGGGTTATCGCGGGGTCCAGGCCCAGGCCGCCGGAATTAATGTCATTGATGACGGAGACCTCTTCTCCGGTTTCGAGCAGATCGCCGCGATGGGCGGAGGAGCCCGTGCGCTGGTTCACGCTGAGAACGGGGACATTGCGGGTTTTATGGGAGATCGTTTGAGGGCCGCCGGCAGACGGGACTTTCAGGTCTGGAACGAGTCCCGGCCGGGCTTCGTCGAAGCCGAAGCGATCCGCCGTTCTCTTTATCTCGCGAACGTGGTGAATTGTCCTCTTTACTTTCCCCACACGACAATCGCCGAAGGCCTGGAGATCTGCTCAGAGGCGCGCGCGCATGGTCAAGACGTTCTGGTTGAAACGTGCCCGCAGTATCTGACGCATACCAGCGAAGAGCCCATCCCGCTTTTTCGCGAGCAACCGGTCTTTGGCAACGTGAACCCGCCGCTGCGCCTCAGGCGAGACGTTGAGGCTCTCTGGTCCGGCCTCCGCTCTAAGATCGTGCACACCGTTGGATCAGACTGCGCTTCCACGACCCGGCAGGAGAAGGGATCGGACATCTGGAAGGCGCCCATGGGACTTGGCAATACCTCGAACATGATTCTGCCTCTGCTGCTGAGCGAAGGAGTGCATAAACGAAGATTGACGCTGCCGGAAGTCGTAGAAATTGCCTGTTACAATCCGGCCAGAATCTTCGGCCTGCATCCCAAAAAGGGAGAAATAGCGGTGGGGGCCGATGCGGATCTCGTAATCGTAGACCTCGACCGGAAAGTGCAGGTCAACCCATCGGTGCTTCAGTCGCGTTGTGACTGGACGATTTACGATGGTTGGGAAGTGCGTGGTTGGCCCGTGGTCACGATCAAACAGGGGGAAGTGGCCGTCCAGGACGGCCGCGTCCTGGCAAAACCGGGCACGGGCCGTTTTCTCCCGAGAGGTTAGCGAGGAGCGTGGTTATGTCTGCTGAGCTGCAGCAATATGTGACGATCGGTTGCGTCAATTATCAGTCGGTTTGGGGCGAGGTGGCCGGTAACCTGGAGAAAATGAAAAGAATAGCGGCTCAGGCAGGCGAGCAGAAAGTTGGTCTGCTCGTATTCCCCGAACTGGCCCTAAGCGGCTATGAATGTGACGAACGATGTATGCATGCCACGGCGGCTCAGGTGATTCCCGGGCCGGCCACAGAAGAAATGGCCGCCACGGCCGCCAAGCATGGCCTCTATATTGTCTTCGGAATGCCGGAGCGGGACTCTCGTGATCCTGACAAGCGTTATATCTCCTCGGTGATCGTCGGTCCTGAAGGATTCGTCGGCCGTTATCGTAAGATTCACCTCGCCCGCCCTCCCGAGTTCACGGAGTCGCTTTGCTTTACAGCCGGAAGTGATCTGCCGGTGTTCAACACGAGCTATGGCCTGGTGGGACTCCAGATCTGCTTCGACTTCTGGGTATTTCCGGAGCTCACCCGTATCCTCGTGCTCAAAGGCGCCGAGATCGTCATCAATACAACGGCAAGTCCGTCGGGTCCGGGGAAGCCTTTTTTTCTCACAGCGACAACCGCCGCTCGCGCAGCCGAGAACCGGATCCTGACGGCCAGCGCCAATCTCGTGGGCAAAGAGCGCAAGCGCTCTTTCTATGGTCAAAGTTGCGTCGCCGCATCGTCGCCGCCAACGTGGCTGCGTGTTTATGCCCAGGGCGGCTCCGAGGAAGAGATCGTGACCGCCACGGTAAATCTCGCGGCCCTGCGGTCTTGGCGAGCCCGTTCTTCCTGGCAGCACGCGCGTCGCGATGAAATCATTCTGAATGAATTGAGCCGGCTGGCTGAGGAAAGGATTCAGAGGTCCCCCGATAGAAACATTCGGGGGTGACGAGTTCGAGATAAACTGTCATCAATGGTTCTAGATTTTGCAGTTTGAATTACTCAAAGACCGCCCAGAGCTCGATGAGAAAATCGCTGCCCATTTGCCGTCATTCCCGCGGAGGCGGGAATCCAGCCGGAACGGTAACTGGACCCCCGATAAAAACATTCGGGGGTGACGACAGAGGATTGGAGTTAATCCATGCAGAAATTTGACCTCATCGAGCCGACATCGCTGGATGAGGCTTTAGGGATACTGGGTAAGGAGGATACCCGCGTAATCGGCGGCGGCACAGCGCTCATCGTGCTGGTTAAGAATGGGCTGCTCCGACCCCGATATCTGGTTAGCCTGCGCAAATTGCCTGAGCTCGGAACGTCAAAGCCGCGCGGAACGGGGATGAGCTTCGGGGCATGCACTCACCTTCGGGACATCGAGCGCTCGAATAAAGTTCGCGAGAGATTGCCGCTCGTTTCTGCGGCCGTGGAGCATATCGGCAATGTGCGGGTGCGATCGGCGGCGACAGTCGGGGGAACCATTTGCGAAGCCGATTATCAGTCTGACTTCGCGGTAGCGCTTCTGGCGCTCGGGGGCCGTGTGCGCGTGCGCGGCCTTCAGGGTGAGCGGCTGATCTCCATCGATGAGTTTTATGTCGGTCCTTATACAACTGCGCTCGACACGGGCGAGTTGGTAACCGAACTTGAAATCGACGCAGCGCCGCAAGGCGCGAGCAGCGCATACCTGAAGTGTGTGACAGGGCCGGTGACCGATCGGCCTTGCGTGGCGGTTGCCGCAGTTGTCGGTTTAGACGCGGCGGGCGCTTGCGTTCATTCCCGGCTCGTCGTCGGTGGGGTCGACGGCTTTTCCAGCCGGCCGCTACGCGTTACAGCCGCCGAGCAGTTGGCGATAGGAGCTAAGATCACAAGTCAGACCATCGCAGCCATGAGCGAAATCGCTTGCAGGCAGGCGGACCCCGCTTCCGATCTCAAAGCATCCGCGCAGTATAAGAAAGAGATGACGAAGGTCTTTTGCCGCCGCGCTCTGGAGCAGGCGCTTGGCGGAAACCGCGGCGGGTAAATCAATAATGTCATGCGGAGCTCTCAAATTTTCGTTCGCTCGATGCCAAAACAAACCAATCTCCTCCCCCTCGATGGGGGAGGACTAAGGTGGGGGTGATGAATTACGTAGGTCAGTCGCTGCTGCCGCTGGATGGCCGCGAAAAGGTTACGGGCGGAACCGCGTACGCGGTTCACGCGAACTGGCCCGGCATGGTTTACGGCAAGATTCTCCGTAGCGCATTTCCTCATGCGCGGATCGCGCGGCTCGATGTCTCGCGCGCTGAACGGTTGCCGGGCGTCTCGGGCGTGCTTACCGGCTCGGATCTGGCTCGCTGGCAGAATCCTTACTTCGGAGCCGTAATCAGAGACCAGCCGATTGTCGCAATCGATAAAGTGCACTTTATCGGAGATCCCGTGGCTGCGGTGGCGGCGGAGACTCCGGAAATCGCCGCAGACGCGCTTGAACTTATCGATGTGGAGTACGAGGAGTTGCCCGCGGTTCACGACGCAAAGGAAGCCATGCTGGAGCACGCCCCAGTCGTGCATGACCGTGTTGTGCGCTCGCTGGCGCTTTTCGATCCCGCTCACGTGCCGATCGCAACCGGCCAGAACGTCTGCGGCTATTTCCGGCTCAGAAAGGGCGATATATCGCTTGCCTTCAAACAAGCTGATGAGATCTTCGAAAATGTTTACTTTACCGCCCCGACCCAGCACTGCGCTTTCGAACCTCATACCGCGCTCGCCCGCTGGGCCGGCGATAAACTCGAGGTGTGGTCCTCCACTCAAAATCCATCGGTTGTTAAGGCGGAGCTCGCCGAGCTTTTTTCATTGCCAATTAGCAACATCCGGGTGGTCGCTCCGCCGCTTGGATCCGGGTTTGGCTCCAAGCTGTTCCTTAAAGTCGAGCCGCTCGCCGTTGCCCTGGCTGCAAAGGTGGGCCGGCCAGTCAAAATAGTCCTTGACCGGGAAGAGGTATTCCTCACGCTTACCGAGCCAGGCACCTGGATACGGATCAAGACGGCGGTGTTGCGCGACGGAACATTGCTTGGCCGCGAGATGGAGGTCATTCTCGATACCGGGGCTTACGCCGACATAACGCCGCGGCTCGCCCGGGGACTTGGTCTGGTGGCGCCGGGCCCCTATAAGATTTCAAACGTGAGCGTCGACGTCTATGCCGTCTACACGAACAAGGCGCCGGCCGGCGCATTGCGGGGCGTGATCGGCCGGCAGGCGTGTTGGGCGTATGAGCAGGAGATGGATCAGATTGCGGCGCGAATCGGAATGGATCCCGTCGAGTTGCGCCTCAAGAACTTTCTTCATGACGGCGACAAGATGCACGCAGGCGAAACCGTGGAAGCGTTTCCTCTTGAGGCCTGTCTGAAACGCGTTCGCGATGCCCTCGACTGGAACGCCGGCAGTGTGATTATAGACGAGGAAAAAAATAAGGTCCGCGCGAAGGGAGTCGCCTGTTTTGTCAAACACACGATGACGCCCGCCTTCTCGTTAACGGATCTCCGACTGGAGGAGGACGGCAGTCTGGCGGTTCACGTCGGGAGCGTCGAAATGGGCCAGGGCGCCGCGACCGTACTGAAGCAGATGGCCGCCGATGCAATGAATCTCCCGATCGAGCGGGTCTCAATAATCATGGGCGATACCAACAACGCTCCCTATGATCAGGGCACAAATTCCAGCCGCACCACTTTTCACATGGGCCGCGCCATCGTCAGCGGCAGCGAGCGTTTAAGAGCCGAATTGCTGGCTCATGCGGCGCGCTTGCTTGAAGTCTCCGAACAGGATCTGGAGATTCGCGAGGGTCGCGTGATCGCCAGGGGCGCGCCTGCGCGCGGCTTGAGCTTCGGCGACATTGTAACCCGCGTCTCGGCCCGCGGCGGGTCTCTCTCTGTTTCTGGAATCAGCAAGTCGGAGGCTGCTCTCGATCAGAAGACTGGCCAGGGCAAAGGCTCCACCTATTATTTTACGGGCGCCGGTGGGTGCGAAGTGGAAATAGACCGAGAGACCGGTGTCGCGCGCGTGCTCCGTTACGTTGCGGCGAACAACGTGGGAACAGCGATCAACCCGATGATCTGTACAGCCCAGATCGAGGGCAGCGTCGCCGGGGGAATCAGCCAGACGCTATTTGAGGAAATGCGTTGGGAGCGCGGCCAGCTCGTGAATCCGAATCTGGCGGACTACTCTCTGCTCACGAGCTGGGAGGCGCCACCTGTGGAGGTAGTTCTCGTTGAATCGCCGCATGGAGCGGGCCCGTTCGGCGCGGTCGGCGCCGGCGAGCCGGCCATCGTGCCCACGAGCGCAGCCATCGGCAACGCCGTGGCTCGTGCGCTGGGCATCCGGCTCTTTTCCTTGCCGGTGAAGCCGGATGAGATTCTAAAGGCGCTGGCAGAAAAATGAGAACACGATCGAAGATACTAATGTTCCCCTTTGAAAAAGGGAAGCTGTGAAAATTATGAGACCCACGGCCAAACGCGAAAAATCTCCCCTGTCCCCTCTTTTCCAAAGAGGGGAATTCTTAGTCGAAAGAGAAAACAATTCCAAGCACTTACAGAGCAATATTCTGCTTTCCTTTTTGGGATTATCCCCCTTTGGAAAAATTTGGAAAAGGGGGAAAGAGGGGGATTTGAATTTTTCACAGCTTCAGGGGGATATAGGGGGATTTGTTCGGAACGGAACGCGAGGAATCGGTCTTGGAGGGAAGATTTGCAACACCAAATTCGTTGTACTGTGAACGGAGTCGACCGGACGCTTCTCGTCCCATCGCAGGAGACGCTCCTCTTAACGCTCAGCCGGAGGTTGGGGCTGTGCGGAGCCCGTGAAGTTTGCGGTCTGGGAGTTTGCGGCGCATGCACGGTCTTGGTCGACGGTGCGCCGATCAGTTCGTGCACCTATTTAGCAGCCTTCGCCGATGGCAGCACAATTCTCACCATCGAAGGAATGGCAAAGGGAAATGCGCTCCATCCGCTGCAGGAGGCTTTCATTAAATTGGGCGCCTCCCAGTGCGGCTACTGTACTCCAGGGATGATTCTTTCCGCCAAGGCCTTGTTGGATGCGAATCCCAGACCGACTGAGACTGAGATAAGAAGAGCGCTCGCGGGCAACCTGTGTCGCTGCACGGGCTACAATCGCATTATTCAAGCGGTTCAATCCGTTATCCGGTGATAAGAGGTCATCCATGCCTTTTGCCGACCTGCGAGAATTCTTGAACTTTTTAGACGAGAGAAAAGAGCTGATCCATATCGAGCGAAAGGTCAGCCCGGTTCATGAGATCGCTGCGTACATCCGAAAGACAAGCGACCGTCAGGGTCCGGCTTTGCTGTTCGATAACGTGGCGGGCTCTGAGATGAGAGTCGCCGGAGGCTTGTTCGCTACCAAGCGCCACCTTCTCCTCGCCCTCGGAGCTTCGGACCATCGGAGCGCCGTTGAAAAGGTGGTAGAATCGATCGGATCTCCCATCGAACCGGCGTTGGTTTCTCGCACCGCGTCCAGCGAGATCGTCCACAGGGGGAGCGATGTAGATTTGTCGCGACTTCCGGTCGTGACCCACTCTTCGAGGGATGCGGGCCCTTTTATAACAATGGGATTGGCTGTCACCAAGGATCCTGAAACCGGGAAGAGAAATATCGGACTTTACCGTCTGCAGGTTAAGGGCCGGAACCGCCTCGGCATCATGGCTCAGCAACTTCAGATTCAACTGGGTCGCGCGGAAGCCAGAGGCAAAGGGCTTCCGGTCGCGATCGCGCTTGGAGTAAGCCCGGAGCTGCTTATCGCAAGCCAGTGGAAGGCCCCCTATGGGGTCGATGAGCTGGGGTTGTCTGGAAGGCTTTTGGGAAGACCCGTTGAGCTGGCGAAGGCGGTGACGGTCGACTTAGAAGTGCCCGCCCATGCCGAGATCGTTATCGAGGGCACGGTGCTTCCCGGTGAACGTGAAATCGAGGGACCCTTTGGAGAATTTTCCGGCTACTATCAGCCGGCCTCTCCGAAGCCCGTTATTGAAGTCACGGCGATTACACACAGAAAAAACCCGATATATCTGGCGGGCCTCACCGGAATGCCGACCACGGATAATCATATTTTGAAGCAGATCCCTATTGAGGCCACTTACAGCAGAGCTCTGCGGGAACGATTTCCCGGCGTCCAGGGGGTCCACTTCCCTGCGTGCGGGGGCGCCGCTTATCTGCTCGTCGTGAGTCTCAAAAAAACTCGGGAACGGGAGCCGAGAAATATAATTGCGGTCGCGTTGGGCATGGTAGGGCCGAAGTACGTGGTTGTCGTGGACGACGACGTGGATATCTATGATCTGGAAAAGGTGCTCTGGGCGGTTTGCACCAGAAGTCAACCTGGCCAGGACACGCTGCTGCTGACGGAAATCAACGGGGCGCCGCTCGACCCGTCCGCCCCAGAGCCGCTGTGCACCGGAGGCATGGGGATCGACGCGACCTTGCCGAAAAACAGGCCGTTTCCAGAGATGGTCACCATCCCGGGCCTGGAAAATGTGCCGGACTTCTAACGGGAATCCGACGTTCTCTTGCATGAGCGATACCGCTAAAACGCGCGCGGTAAGACACAGCCGCCGGGCCAAGTGCCCTCGAAATTTGGTTCCTTCCCCCCTTGCGGGGGAAGGCCAGGATGGGGGGATTGTGACGGTCCCCTTTGTGGCCTGATTTTTCGTTTAGCGCCTAGAACGAATAAGCTGAGGGGAGCGAATTTCTCAGCGGAGAAAAAAATTTATGACCGAATCTTCTGCCCGCGCGATCGTTAGCGCCCTCAAAAAGGCCGGAATAGAAGTCATCGCGAGCCTTCCCGACAGCCAGTTTGCCGAGCTGGAAAGTACACTCAGCGATGAATCCAATTTCCGCCACGTCCTAATCGCAAACGAGGCGGACGGCCTGGCGATTTGCGGCGGAGCATGGTTAGGAGGAACCAAAGCCGCCATCTTTATGGAAAACTCCGGGCTGCTCCTGTCGGGATACGTCCTTACGAGGCTTCACATCGCTTTTGGTATCCCGAATCTTCTTCTTGTCACGTACCGGGGTGACCTGGGGGATGGGAACTGGTGGGCATCGCCAGGTGGTCAGGTCACAGAGCCCTTCCTGCGATCCTTGGGGCTTCAATACGTGGTGGTTCGCTCTTCTGAGGAAATCGCAGGCGCTATTGAAAGGGCAGACAAGAGCGCGATGGCATCGCTGCGTCCGACGGTCGTGCTCTTTGGGATGGGAAGCCTATGAATTTACGTCACGAATACCTTTCGCTCCTTGCTCGCGAGATTCAAGAGGAGATCGTTGTGACCAACACCGGGATCACTCAGCACGAGTGGTCTCATCTGGCCGATCGCGACGCAAACCTTTACGCGCCAGGAATGGGACTTGTCTGCCAGGTAGCTCTCGGACTCGCGATTGCTTTGCCAAACCGCAGGGTAATCGCGCTGGATGGAGACGGGAGCCTGCTCCTGAATCTGGGAATCCTGCCCGTTTTAGGACACGAGAATCCCGCGAATCTCACGATAATCGTTTTCGACAACGGCTGTTATGAGTCCATCGGCACGAATCCGACGCTGTCTTCATTCGGCACCGATCTGGAGATGATGGCGCGAGGAGCCGGAATCAAAAATTCTAAAACCATCGCGCGTTTAGATGATTTTCTTCCCAGCCTTAACACCGCGTCGCGCGACCTGGGACTCTATTTCTTTGTCATCAAAGTCACTCCGGGCGGGCTCTCAGTGCCGCCGAAAAGAATGTCCGGCATGGAGAACAAGTTTCGTTTCGTCCATTATATCGAGGCCCAGGAAGGCAAGACGATTCTCTCGCCGCCCACGCAAAGCCCGCAGTCAGGGAAGTAGCGTGCACAGTGAGCTGTAAATCCGTAGGTTGTTATATGTTTCGTGCCGTATTACCACGAGTATCCCTTTTCTCACGGTCCCGCTTGCGTGGATCATCCTTTCTCCCTCCTCCTCGTTTACGGGAGTCATCCCTTCTCTTTCCTCCCCCCTTGCGGGGGAGGATTAAGGTGGGGGGTAGTATTGGCCCTTACGCATTTACGTTGCTCGTTTTCTTCTTCACCCTCTCATTCCATGTGCTCGATCTCCCCGCACAGGAGACCGTCAAGATCGCCTATCCTTCCACAAGCTACTCCACAATGCCGATTGTAGTTGCCCGGCGCGAAGGATTTTTCAGCCAGGAAGGTCTGATCGGGCAACTCATTCAAATACGCCCGAATATTGGCATCACCGCTCTCGTGAATGGAGAAGTGGATTTTGCAACCACGCAAGGTTCCGTCGTCAGAGCGGCAGCAAGAGGCATTCCGATTAAAAGCGTAGCCATTATTGCTGACCGGCCGGTTTACTTTTTGGTCGCGAGACCGGCCTTCAACTCCGTCGCATCTTTGTCAGCCAAAACCAAAACGGTTATCGGCGTGAACTCCCTCGGCGGTTCCGTTCATATGATCACCAAAGAGATTCTTGTCCGCCATGGACTTAATCCGGATAAGGACGTCGCCATCATTGTATCGGGCGACAACCAGACGAGCCTTCAGGCGGTTCAGCTTGGACGAATCGACGCAACGTTGATCCCCATTCCCTGGCAAACCCAGGCAAAAAAACTCGGCCTCAAAGTTCTTTCGTACGCCGGCGACCTCGTGCAGTTGCCGTTGGGAGGACTCGGAACAACCGAAAGGTTGATTCAGAAAAAGCCGGAACTCGTCAAAAAAGTAATACGAGCAACGCTGAAGGGAACCGCTTTCATCAGAGATAAGAGGAACAAAGAGCGCGTTTTGGAAGCGATGACCCAATGGTTTGGCATCGCTCACGACGTCGCCAACGATTCCTACGAGCAGATGATCCTGGCCTATCCGATCAACGGCGCGACTTCCACAGAAGCGCTAAAAAAAGACTTAGACATAGCTCAACAGCTCGGAGGCATCCCCGCCGGCGTGCCGCTCTCGCGTGTCGTGGACTTCCAACTGCTTCGGGAAGTCCAGAAAGAACTGGGCCTGCCAAACTAGAAAGTGCGTTTCGCGAGCGCGTATTCTTCCCTCGTGATTTTTCACGGCGAGCCGCTCTGGATGAGTCGAATGATCTACCGACGGATCGATTTCTTGGCGACCTTTGGCCTTCGTGTGGGCAATTTCGCGCCGAGGCTTTATCAGGGTGCTGAAAAACTCTGTTACTTAGCAGGCTGCTCAAAAAGATCTCAGAGGCGAGGCGCGCGAAAAATCGACGAGCGGAGGCGTACTTAGCCCGTACGTTCTAGCGAGGCGATTGAGCGCAACGAAGCATATGAGTCTTTTTCAGCAGCCTGTTATGGCGGCGACTCCACGAGCGATGGCACACAGAGGCTGTCGACCCCCTCGGTGTCCAGAACCTCGGGACCAAGCTGGTTGTTTAGAAGCACGCGGATTCTCGTAAATTTCGGCTGCGCCGGCCTGCTAACCGCCGAGACCCTATAGCACATCAGGTGGTTCTCAGGATTTTTCACCTCTCCCACTGAGCCGTCTTCCATCTGTGCACTGACCGGATTGCAGAGTCTAACCGGCCTAACAACAGTCATCCTCAATGGCCCAAACTCGTCCTCAACATCGACCACCAGCTCTCTAAACTCATCAGAACCCTTCGCAATACTCGCTGCGTAGCACTTGTAATGATCAACATTGTTAGTCGGATCCGGCAAAGGGGCTGGACCCTCCGTTGGACCGCCTAACGATATGCCGGAGGGAACCAATAGCCGGTCTATACTGTTCAGATCAACCATAAGCGTCCCGAATTGGTTCGTAACCGTATAGCGCCTTCTTGCAAACTTCGCTTGCGCCGGGGATGTTCTGGCATCCTTAATTCTGTATGCGGCCAGGCGGGTAGTGGGATCAATCACTTCGCTCACTTCTTGAATCTCCACCCTCTCCTTCTTTGCCGGATTGCAGAAGCCCAGTGGATGCAAGACGTGCGTCAGCTTGTCCTCTATGCGCTGATCTAGCAGCCTTATCTGTTTGTGCCCCGCTGGAGCGAACTCCGAAAACGGAGTCTCTTCATCAGGTGCCGTTGCGGCCGCAGCTCTGTAGCATTTGAAATGATCGAGAAGAGCGCTTGCGTCTGGCGCGTACCCGCCGTTGTTCTGGGTGGCCTGACTGTCACGGTTCGTCGCCGTCAAAGAATCTGCGTGCCGGACAAACGTGACCGAGACGGTGCGCGCCTGCGTCATCTGAACCGGACACTGATTCCCAACCGCATTTCGGCAACCGCTCCAGCCCTCAACCTCGTACCCAATCGCCGGGTGGGCCGTCAGGGTCACGGATATCCCGCTCTGGTAGGACCCGGCGCACTCTCCAGGACAATTGATTTCAGCCCCCGCGACGGTCCCATTCACGGGCTCCGGGGAAACCGCCAACTGGTAAACGGTCGGGGTAAACGTCTGAACCGGGGTAGTCGCACACACCTCATTGGAGTGAGGCGATGTACCTGCAAAATTGTAGGCCGCAACGCGATAGCAATACGTCGTCCCTTCCGGCAGGCCGGAATCTGTGTAGGAAGTGATGTCCGGTCCCACAGTCGCGACATGCGAAAAAATCCCGGATGGCCCTGACTTGCGTTCGATTCTAAAACCGTCTTCGTTATTTGAGTTGTCGGTCCAAGAAACATAAAGCTCTGCCGGAGCTATAATCAAAAAGTGTGGAAATGAGAAATAGGTAGGCGTACCCTTTCGTGAA
>JACQUW010000290.1 GCA_016210115.1 Deltaproteobacteria bacterium
CAGAGTCAGGTGGCTTACCAATTAGCCGACTCCTCAAAATTCTGTTTAAAACTAAAGGAATTGCTGGGGAGAGTCAAGATGTTGCAGCCGGGCTTGCATTAGCCGGACCGCAGAGTTGGACGGGTTGACAAGCCTGCAGCTTTATCTCTAAAAGGAACCCATGAAGATAAGCGGGACCTCGGTGGCAAGAAGCTTTTTGGTTACCGTATTGGTAGTGTTTGCCTGGGTGGCTCAGTCCAGCGCTCAGGGTGAATTCTCAGATAACGTGATTCAGGCAGCCAAAAAGGAAGGGAAGGTCGTTGTCTACGCAACCTCGGGGTGGGGCCATGCTTTTGAAAAAGGGGGAGATCTGTTTTTCAAACGGTATGGCGTCAAAGTAGAGGCGCTATACTTGAGAAGCCGTGAGGTGCGAGCCCGGATTACTACCGAGCGGCGGGCAGGAAGGCAAGTGGCTGATGTCGCGGCCATTGGAGACGCCACCCTTTCGACCCTGTGGCAAGATGGAGCCATCGAGTCATGGCTTCCTCCGTCTGTAAACGTAATTCGAACCGAAGTGGCGGAGCCTGTGGGGCTGCCTCGCGTACCGTTGACCCCAATTCAAATGAATTTATATGGGATTTTTATCAATAGCCGTCTTGTCCCCGCTGGAAAGGAGCCCAAGTGCTGGCGCGACCTTTTGGACACCACCTGGCGGGCGAAAATTATGTTAGACGACCCGCGCGCCGCCGGCAGTGGATATGGTTGGTTCATCAGTCTCCTGAATCATCCCGACTTAGGCGAAAGTTATCATCAGAAATTGGCTCAGAATCAGCCTTTCATCGTCGCGGGGGGCGGCTCGGACCAGATTCAGTCTACGGTGATCAACGGCCAGTTTCCGGTTGGAATTCCCGTCAACGTTGACGCCTTTCATGAAGCCAAGGGAGCTCCGGCTAAGTGGATAGCGGCCTGCGAAGGCTCCTATTACTCGATCAATTCAGCGGGGCTGATTAAGGGCGCTCCTCACCCCAATGCGGGCAAGCTTTGGGTGGACTTTCTCGTTTCCGAACCGATGCAACGGATCTTTGGAGAAGTGCGGACGCCGGTTCGCAAAGGAGTTGCCGCCGCTCGTCCGGAATGGTCACTGGACCATGTGAAGCTGCTGGCTCGTCCGCTTATTGAAACCGCCGAGCAGCGCAACAAGAACTACCGGCTCATTGAGAAGATTTACGGCGTTCGGTAGCTTCTCCTAAAGAGCTGCAATCGTTTGATCGAATCAAACGTGTTGTCTTCGCGCATAGGAGGTGATCTATGGCTGGAAAGTTGAAAGGAACAAAGGAGACCTTCTACGATCGATGGGTTCGCGAGGTTGAGCAAGTACCGCAGATTGAGGGTCTTTTTGTGAAAGACATCAACAGGGTTGAACTGCTCCCCTGGCGCCGCAAAGGAGGAAATGGCATCTATATCAACCTGGCTTTTCAACGTGTGGACGATGCGCACATCTGCGAGATTGCTCCCGCAGGAGCGCTGAACCCAGAAAAGCATCTGTTCGAAGAGCTGATCTTAATTCTTAATGGCAAGGGGGCGACGGAGATCTGGAACGAAGGAGGGGAAAAGCGGACGTTTGAGTGGCAGGAGGGTAGTTTGTTTGCGATCCCGCTGAACTGCTGGCACCGCCATTTTAACGGCTCCGGCAGCGAGCCGGTCCGGTATCTGGCGATAACCGATGCGCCTTTCGTCTTGAACAGATTTCGGAATCTGGAAATGGTTTTCAACTGCAGCTTCGTTTTCGCTGACCGATATGATGGCTCTCCGGATTATTTTAACGCCCAAGGAAAGGAGCATTCGGATGCCATCCTGGAAACGAATTTTGTGCCTGACGTCAGAACCATACCGCTCGTGGAAGATCCCCACATACGCTCACATCGCTTCCGCCGTTTTCTCCTGGCCGGAGGCACAATGTCCGTGCATATCTCCGAGATTCCACCGGGCCAGTATAGATTCGCGCATAGGCACGGGGCGGGAGCGCACATTATCTGGCTGGACGGAAAGGGTTACGACTTAACTTGGGAAACGGGCACAGACAAAAAGCACCGCATCGATTGGCAGGCTGGAACCCTCACATCGCCGCCGGATTGGTGGTACCATCAGCATTTTAATACGGGTAAGACTCCAGCGCGCATGCTCGCGTTTCATTACAACATCCGAGTCTCGGAGATCAAAGGTGATTTCAGGGAATTTGTTTCGTCGAATAACAAGAAGATCCCGTTCGATACTGAAGATCCCGAGGTCAGGGAAGCCTACAGGCGGGAACTGGCCAAGCAAGGCCTCTCCCCAAATATGGAGGAGATTTATCGGCTGGAGCGGGAAGACGGAAGCGGGAGCGCTCTATCACCGAAAGGTTAACGAGTCGATTTTCTTGAGCGCCTCGCGAAGACGCGTTAAGGTTCGCTCTTTTCCCAAGACGGTGATGACCTCGTAAATGCCCGGACTTACCGTAGTCCCTGTAAGGGCCACCCGGACTGGTTGGGCGAGTTGTCCTAGCCCGATCTGTCTCGACTGAAGGATTTCGGTGAACGCCCGCTCTACGGCTTGTTCGTTGAGCTCAGGCAAGGCCGCAATCTTTTCGGCCAACTCCTCGATCAATTTGAACGCTTCCGGGGTGAGAAATTTCTTCGCCGCCTTTTTGTCTATCGTAATCTCGTCCGATAAGTAGAACTGCGCTGCTTCCACCAGTTCCGTCAGGGTTTTGGCCCTTTCTCTCAAGGTCCCAATCATTTTTTCCAGCCAATCGCGATTCCAGGGACCAGGATAACCTCTGGCCTCGATAAACGGGATTATATCTTCAGCCAACCTGGACAGCGGGCGGGATTTGAGATAGTGGAAATTGAGCCAAAGGAGTTTTTCGGGATTGAAAACTCCGGCCGATTTTCCCACCGCTTCAAGAGTAAATTTTTCAATAAGCTCGTCGCGGGAAAAAATCTCCTGGTCGCCATGAGACCATCCCAGGCGAACCAGATAGTTCACCAACGCCTCGGGGAAGTAGCCCATGTCCCGGTACGCTGTGACGGAAGTTGCGCCGTGTCGTTTGCTGAGCCGGGCCTTGTCCAGGCCGAGGATTAGCGGCAAGTGAGCGAATTGAGGTGGCGCATAGCCCAGTCCTTGATAAAGGAGAATTTGTCTAGGGGTATTGGCCAGATGATCATCTCCCCGAATGATATGGGTAATCCCCATATCGATGTCGTCCACGACCACGCAAAAATTGTAGGTTGGAGTGCCGTCGGATCTCGCGAGAATAAGATCGTCCAGCTCTCGATTATCAAAAACGACTTCCCCTTTGACGGCGTCATTTACGACCGTCGTTCCGCTGCGCGGGGAAGCAAAACGGATCGTATACGGTTTGTCCTGCGGCAACGGAGGAATGACACCCTCGCCGGGGCGACATGTCCCGTCGTATGCGGGCTTCCTCTTTTCCCTAAGCGCCGCTTGACGTTTGATGTCGAGTTCCTCGGGAGCGCAGACGCAAGGATAAGCCTTCCCCTCGGCCAGAAGCTTTTGTATTCTTTCCCGATAGAGAGAAAATCGCTCCGTCTGGTAAAACGGGCCCTCGTCCCAGTCAAGCTGCAGCCACTTCATCGCTTGCAGGATCGCCTCGATCGCTTCGGGGGTCGACCGTTCCCGGTCCGTATCTTCTATGCGGAGGATGAACTTCCCCCCATGATGGCGGGCAAAAAGATAATTGAATAGCGCCGTGCGGGCGCCTCCAATATGGAGGTATCCAGTGGGGCTGGGAGCGAAACGAGTACATACGGTGGACATCCCGTTAAGCTAACAAGGAGGGCGGGGGCCGTCAATGGCGCCTCAGGCATTTGACCTTGAATGCAATGGATATTGCGGATAAATTTAAAAATTGTACCCAATCTTCGTTGGAGACAGACCGTGGACAAAACAGCAAAGCAAGACAACAGCAAAGCCGCCTCCATAGCGGATTGCGCTCCTTCTAACTTCATCCGAAACATCATTGCGGAAGACCTTCAGGCAAACAAGAATGAGGGCCGGGTTCATACCCGATTCCCGCCCGAGCCGAATGGCTACCTTCATATCGGGCACGCGAAATCGATCTGGCTTAATTTCGGTCTTGCCGCGGAGTTCGGAGGTCTCTGCAATCTGCGGTTCGATGACACGAACCCGAGCAAAGAGGAGGTTGAATACGTCGAATCGATCAAATCGGATGTTCGCTGGCTTGGGTTCGATTGGGGCGACCGGGAATATTACGCTTCGGATTACTTTAGTCAGCTCTATGAATATGCCGTTCAGTTGATCAAGAAGGGCAAAGCCTACGTTTGCGATTTGAGCGCGGACGAGATCCGGGAATACCGCGGAACTTTGACTGAGCCGGGCAGAAACAGCCCCTATCGCGAGCGGCCGGTTGCGGAGAATCTCGACCTGTTCTCCCGTATGCGAGCGGGTGAATTCCCGGACGGCTCCCGCACGCTGCGGGCCAAGATTGACATGGCCTCTCCAAACCTCAATATGCGGGATCCGGTTATGTACCGCATCCTTCACGCGACTCATCATCGGACCGGCGGCCGTTGGTGCATTTATCCGACATATGATTTCGCGCACGGCCAGTCGGATTCGATCGAAGGAATCACCCATTCGATTTGCACTCTGGAGTTTGAAGATCATCGTCCCTTGTATGACTGGTTTCTTGACGAGCTCGGCATTCACCACCCTCAGCAGATCGAGTTCGCCCGTCTCAATCTCACGCACACGGTTCTGAGTAAACGAAAGCTCCTGGAACTGGTCCAGCAAGGGCACGTTGCGGGGTGGGATGATCCGAGAATGCCCACAGTGGCCGGTTTCCGCAGGCGCGGCTATACACCGGAATCGATTCGGAACTTTTGCGAGCGCATCGGTGTAGCCAAACGGAACAGCATCGTCGATATCGCCATGCTAGAGCATTGCCTGCGCGAAGACCTGAATCGACACGCTCCGCGCGTCATGGCCGTATTGCGTCCTCTTCGGGTCGTAATCACGAACTATCCGGACGGCCAGGTTGAGGAACTCGACGCGATTAATAATCCGGAAGATCCGGGTATGGGGACTCGCAAGGTTCCGTTTTCACGAGTCATCTATATCGACCAGGAGGATTTTCGCGAAGATCCGCCGAAGCAGTTCTATCGCCTGGCTCCGGATCGCGAAGTGCGGCTTCGCTATGCTTACATCATCAAGTGCGTCGATGTCGTGAAGGATCCCGCGACCGGGGCGGTAACCGAGCTGCGGTGCACTTATGACCCGGAGACCAGAAGCGGCTCGGCCCGGAGCAGCCGTAAAGTCAAAGCGACGTTGCACTGGGTTTCAGCGGCCCACGCCATCGAAGCCGAAGTGCGGTTGTATGATCACCTCTTCCGTAAAGAAGATCCGGAAGAGGTTGAGGAAGGGGGGGGCTGGACGAGCAATCTTAATCCGCTTTCGCTCGAGAAATTGACATCGTGCCGCGCTGAACCGTTTCTGGCCCGCGCCGCCCCCGGTAACAGCTACCAGTTCGAAAGGCTGGGTTATTTCTGCGTCGATCCCGATTCCGCCGGCGGAAGGGTGGTCTTTAATCGAACCGTGGGCTTGCGCGACACCTGGGCGAAAATTGAGAGGGCACAGAAAAAGGCTTAAAACCGGTAACCGAGCGTAAGCGAAACGAAGTTGTTAAAGGTCTCGTACTTATCTCTGCCAGGAGCGCCCGTGTGCGGGAAGGGAGTGGCCGGTATTCCTTCTAGCTCCAGGTTGGAAACTCTTCTGTTCTTGTAGAAGACAGCCATGTAAGCCACGTCCATCATCCATTTATCCCATCTGTAGCCAAGACCCGCGTTTAACGACAAAATATCCGCACCCGGAATGGTCGGGTTCAGTCTCTTAGCCGGAATCGGCGTTTCGTCGAGTCCGAGCCCAGCCCGGAGTTCTAGGTTTTCATAGAGACGGTAAAAGCTCCCGAGTCTCAGTACGCTCGTATTCGTCCACTCCTGGGGAAGATTGAAAGAAGTTACGGGGACGCCAAAAGGAAGGAAAATGGGCGCCGGAGAGAATGTGGCAGCTACTTTTTGAAATTCGCTCCAGCGCACATGTTCATAGACGAATTCCAATCCCCACGCCGGATTGATCTGCCAGAACAACCCCACGTTCACGACCGGAGGGAGTGACACAGGACGGATCTTGGCGCGTACAGTCGAGGAGTCAAAGGCACCCCCGAACTTTCCGGTGGCATGGTCAAAGCGTAGATCCGCTCTGCCTCGGTAACTGAACCCCAGTTTGAGATTTTCATGAGGCTTAACCAAGACGCCGAGATTGTAGGAAAACGCATCGCCACTGTCGGTAATTCTAACTTTGCCTTCAAAAAGTCCTCCGGGGGTGAGGCACCCTGTGGCCCCGGTTACAGGGTCGGGCACCCCAGGCGGGGCAAAGCAAAGGGATCGCGACAGGATGGCTGAAGAATGGACAAAACTAAAGCCGGCACCGAGCGAGAATAGCTTCGAAGGATGCCAGGAAATTGCTGGCGTAACATAAAGAGTTTTGAGTTCGGAACGTAGGGCGGCAAATCTTGTAAACTCAGTCTCGTAGCTCGTTGCCAGGCCGAAAGGAGTGTAGGTGCCGACTCCCACGGTGAGATCGGTTCTGGGAATATGGTAGTTGGCAAAAAGTGACGCCAAAAAGTTATCATCATGCTTATTAACGGCTCTCCTGCCGCTGTTTTCCACACTATTGACGACATTGATGTACGTTCCGCCGACCAAAACTTGATCGCCCTGAACTTCGCCTAACGCCGCCGGATTATAGTAGACTGCTGATGGATCATCGATGCCGGCGGTCAGAGCATTGGACAAGCCGAGTCCTCTAGCCGTTTGGTGAGGGATGATAAAACCTCCTGCGAACGCTTGCCCCGCTCCGACTAAGCCAAGATAGAGACTCAGGGTGGTTACGCCTAGGACGAAACCTTCAAACATAGGGGTTATCCCGTTGATGCTTTTCGGTTTATGCTGCCCCCTAACTCGCAGGACAGACCAGAAAGGAGGTGGAGAGTGCCACAAGCGTGCCTGGAATGCAAATTCAAAAGAGAGGTCGGCTAATAGCCGGCCATGATTCTTTCCCAAAGCGCGTCGTTCATCAGCACTTTAGTGATAAAAGCCTCTTCCTCCTCTGCAGGTGAGGCTGCCTTCGGATGTATGGGAAAAACCAGCGTGAAAGTGACGCCCCGACCCTCTTGGCTTCTGACATCGATCCTTCCGCCGTGGTGATAGACAATGAAATAGCAGGCCATGAGATTGATGCCGAACTCCTGTTGGTTGTCCGTGCGCAAGAAAAAGGGGTCAAATAAGGAACGAAGCGCCTCGCGAGGAAGCCCCGCGCCGTCATCCCTGACCTCGATTTCGACTTCTCGCTCCTCTCCGTCCGAGGAGCGGGCGCTGAGAAAAATATGGCTTCCGCTGGGCAAGCAGATGATCTCGTCTTTCAAGAGCAGCTCCAAAAGACGCTGGAATTTCTGAGGCTCCACCATTAAGGGAGGGAGTCCAACCGGGATTTGGTTGACCACGGTGATGCCTTTTTCTGAGAAACTACCGGCCAACTTGTCCACGGAACTTGCAACGCTTTCGTTCAGCGGCACTGGCGGGAGATGCGGGGAATCGCTCTTTTCCGTCGCGGCGACGAGGTCAGTCAAAAGCTCGGTGATGCGCCGGATCTGGGTCTGAGCATGCCCATAGAATTCCTTCCAAAAGATTGGATTCCGAAGCTGTTCCGCCTCCACCTTTTCTTCCAGCAGCTTCTCCGGCGCCAGATCCAGGAAGGTTCGAACCGCGACTAGGGAGTTTCGAACATAATGGCCCAGTCTGGCAGCCAGGATGCCCAAAGTGAGCACCCGGTCCGTGATCATCATCCTATGCAGCGCTGAAAGCTTCTCCCTGAGGAGAAAGTCGCGTTCTCGCTGCACCATAAAGAATTCCAAGGCGCGTTTGAGGGTCATCTCGAGCTGAGGAACGTCCCAGGGCTTGGTGACGTATTTGTAAATGGCTCCTGAGTTCACGGCCTCTATGGCGACATCGACGTCGGAGTAGGCGGTGGTCAGTACACGGATTGCCCTCGGATGCAATTGGCGCGCTCGCTCGAGGAATTGAACCCCTTTTTCACCTGGCATTCGCTGGTCAGTCATGACGAGCGCAATCTCATCCCGCTGTTGTTCTAGGAGCCGGTAGCCGTCTTGGGCGTTGGCCGCGCTCAAAATTCGGAACTTGTTCCGGAAAGCTCGCGTAAAGTATTTGAGCGACATTTCCTCGTCATCCACGTAAAGGATGGCGAACTTCTGATAGTCGTAAAAGTTTTCCATAGTACGTCCTAAGGCAGCCTCGTTCTCCTAAATCTTTTTCGGGAATCGTAATACAAATTCAGAGTATCTACCCCGTTCGCTCTGCACATCGATGCGCCCGCCATGCTGCTTCATGATGCGGTAACAGATGCTAAGCCCGAGTCCCATCCCCTCTCCGACATCTTTGGTGGTGAAAAATGGGTCGAAGATTTTGTGAAGGTTATCGGCAGGAATCCCTTCGCCATTGTCCCGGACCATAATGAGACTCTGGCTGTTTTCCTCGAAGCCTCTAACCCAGATGGTCGGTTCAGTCTCAGAAGAAGATATGTTTTTCACCGCGTCTAAGGCGTTTTGCAGCAGGTTCACCAGAATTTGCGTTACCTGGTTAGGGTTGGCCCAGATGATTTGGTGTTCCGAAATCTCCTTTTCAATTCTCACTTTGTCCCGCCACTCGTTGCTGAGGAAGCGCAAGGCGAAGTTCACGACTTCCTCAACTGAAACCGCTTCGAACTGGGTCACATTGGGTTGAGTGAAGGTGCGGAGGTCCGATACGATGTTGATAATTCGATTGATCCCATCTTCCACATCTTCGAGGACCTCCCGGAACTCCGCCCTTTCTTCTTCGCTCAGGGACTCAGCCGTCCCCCGCAGCGTGTAGAGTCCGGTCTTCGCGAAATTTAGGGGATTGTTGATCTCGTGGATAATGCCGGCGCTCATTCTCCCCAGCGAGGCCAGTTTTTCGGAGTGAACCAACTGCGTCTCGGTCTCTTTCAACTGTTCGAGGGTGGCCTCTAGAATCTGATTCTTGCGGGCCAACTCCTGCTGCAAATGGTACGCGTCGACCAGATTCTTCAAGCGGACGCTCAGCTCCATGGTGGAGAACGGCTTGGTGATGAAATCGTTGGCGCCTGCCGAAAGCGCGGTGAGCTTGGTCTCCTCATCAGCCCGGGCAGTCAAGAGAAGGATCGGGATCGCCTGGGTGGAAGTCCGTTGTCTAAGGTCGCGGCAGACCTCAAGCCCGTCCTTTTCGGGCATCATCATGTCGCAAACAATCACATCCGGCAAAAATTGGCTGGCTTTTTCGATGGCCTGCTGACCATCCACAGCCTCGATCACCTGGAACTTGACGCTAAGCTGTGACTTTAGATATCTAAGCATGTCCGGCTCATCGTCCGCGATGAGAACCCGAGGTTGTCCGGTGCGTGCTGCAACTTCCACGGGCCGAATGGTCTCTCGAAGCGAGGTCATCGACGGGAATAGCTCCGCCTGGCGGTGTAAAGTTTTGAGCCAGTTGTCATTGCCTCCGTCAGCGTTCTCCGCAACGACCGAGGTCTCGCCCCAGGCTCGACTTTCCAGCTTTTCCGACACGTCGGAGTTTTGAGCGTCCGCCTCCAGGTAAGGCAAACGAACCGTGAATTGGGTGCCTTTACCAATCTCGCTGCTGACTCCCACTCTTCCGCCTTGGACTTCCGCAAGCTCCTTCACCAGGGCCAGTCCAATGCCAACCCCCTGATATTTTCTTTGGGACGAAGTGTCCGCCTGCCAGAAGCGGTCGAAGACAAATTGGATCTTTTCGTCGCTTATGCCTATGCCCGTGTCTGACACCTCCAATACCATATCGCCGTTTTGCCGCACCGCCTTGAGTCGAACCGTTCCGCCGGCGGGCGTGAACTTGAGCGCATTGAACAGCAGGTTGAGCAGGATCTTCTCTAGTTTGTCGCTGTCGGTAAGAACGGTATCGAGGTTGTAATCCACGGTCGTTTCGAGCCGTATACCTCGGTCCTCAGCAGTCTTTCTTACGGCATTACCCAGGCCTCGAAGGAAAGGCTCGACGGCGACTGGCTCGCGTTTTACCTCCATCTTGCCCGATTCCAGCCGAACGAGGTCCAAGAGGTCGTTGATGAGTTTTAGGAGCCGCATGCCGTTGCTTTGCATGATGCCGAGCAGTTCCCGCATGTCAGGGGCCAGGGTGGCGCCGTGCTGCTGAATCAGCGTTTCCAGCGGCGCCAATAAGAGTGTCAGCGGCGTGCGTAGTTCGTGGCTAATGTTGGCGAAAAAGCGGCTTTTGACTTGGTCCAGCTCCACCAGTTTTTGATTGGTTTCCTCAAGTTCTTGTCGGTTTTGGTTCAATTCAAAGCGGAGCACGAACTCGCGAAAATGAAGCTGGTTGTAGAGATAGTTACCGGTCACCACGATGACGCTGGTTAGGACCAAAAAATAGGTGTTGTTGAAAAAAATCCCCGATGCCTTGCCGATGTTCCAGGGCAAGCAGGCTAGGAGATACATGAGGAGAAGCAGGGCTACTGCTAGGAGGGACTCCCCCATGGTCCAGTGTACGACGGCATTAACCGCAAGGAGTATCAGAATCAGTCCGGCGTAATATGGAGAGTCGGGGCCTTCGGTTACAGCGATCATCCAGGCGATGAAGAAGGCCGGCAGGATCGCTATGGGAATTCCGAGAAGCTGGTAGTACCGGAGACCAAAGGGGGTGGTATGCAAGAACCACAACCCTCCGGCCAGGACGGAACAAAGCAGTCGTAACTGTAGGAAATAAGCCCAACGCTCAGGATAAACAAAGAGATCCAGCGTGACTCCCGCTGGCATGAGACAGACAACCAGGGCACAGGCTACTTTTCCGCTCCTGATGCGCTCTTCGCGCTCGTTGGCGAAAAAAGCCTGCTTGAGTCCTTCCTGTAGCCAGACGGTTTTCTTACCCGTCATGCGGTTTTCTGACCTCGAGATAAATATTGACCCCGGTTTCGTCGGATCTGAGGTGAGCGCTTCCCGGATGAGCCCGGTCCGGAGTCAGAACGGAGAACTGCGCACAATTCCGGTAGGTCAAATGCCATTCCAGCAGGCATTCCATGCCGTTCCGCGATGGGTTGGAGAGATCCACGTTCGTCGCAAGAAGGAATCCGCCAGGTTCCAGCATGTCATAAAAGATATTCATAAGTCGTTTGCAGATCCGGTCTGACAGATAGTCGAAGACCCCGGCGCAGTAAACCAGGTCGTACTTCTGCTGATGCGCGCCCGGCTGAGCCTCATCTTTGAGAACCTGGTGCACGGACTTCTTGACCACATCGATCTTTGTTCTACGGCCAGATTTGATTTTGAGATCTTGGAGAACTCTGCTGACGTGTTGGAGGGTCTCGTCATTGAAGTCGAGCAAGGTGAAACTGGCGTGATTGCAGATCTCATCTTGAATCAGGAATTTCTGGATTTCTCCAGCCGGTCCACATCCGAGGTCAAAAATCCGGATGGGTCGTCCGTCGCGCGCCACCCGGCGGGTCTCTTCGACGAGTAGCTTAGTTAAATACTTGATGCGGTTTCGGTGCGCTTCCGCCGGAGCTTGGCTTAAAAACCACAAATTGACCGTCTTGGCGAAGAGAGAGCTCCCTTCCAAGGGATCTCTCAGGATCATATTCACCATTTCGTAGTCCCCGGCATAACCTAAGGGCTTGTGGTAAGTCCTGTAAGCGAAGGGAGAGCAAAGCAACTGGGGATGGAGC